>ONXY01000497.1 GCA_900321945.1 uncultured Eubacteriales bacterium
CTGAAGGAACAGTCCGGACTGCAGGAAACAGCTGAGGAGCTGGTGCGGACGCTGCTGGAAGTGACAAGCCAGGGCAGTGACGAGACGCCGGTGCTTTCGCTGTATCAGGAACAGGAACCTGAGATCAGCGGCGGGATCTGCACCGTAAACCTGGCGCCTTCGGCACTGAAAATGGAAAACAAGGAACGGTACTGGCTGAGCGTGGCGCTTGCCACAACGCTTTGCGCGCTGGACGAGATCAACGGTGTCAACGTCCTGATTGCCGGCCAGAGCGTCGCGCTGGATACTTCCGGCAACCTGGCGATGGGTACGCTTACAGGGCATCCCGGAGAAAACCTGCAGGGATTATGGGAACATATGGACGCCCGTAAAGCGCCGCTGGGGAACGACATCAGCCAGACAGCGCTGACAACGGCAGCCACTGTTTACTATCCGCTGGCGGATGGCCGGGGAATCGGATGCGAGTGCCAGACACTGACATTTCCCGGACAGACACCCGACCAGCTGGCTGAAACAATGATTACCGCGCTGAACGATACGATGAAACGGCGCTGCGGGGATGAGAAACTGCCTGCGCTGGAAAAGTATATGCGCAGTTCTCCGGTGGTGACCCCCCGCAACGACGGCGGAAGAATTGTGAACGTTACTTTTCAGGAGAATATCCAGGACCTGTTGGACCGATGGGATACTGATCTGCCGTGCCTGGCCGCCGCAATTACCTGTACGATGACCACATTTATTCCCGGCGTGACAGAGGTGTCGATACGGATCGGCGACAAACCTGTGACGGAGATGAGCAACAGCCGCTACTCAATCGGGACGGTCCTGGGCGGATTGTTCCACCGGAGCGAGGCAGTCATATTCCTGACCGGCAGCGTCAAAGCCTTTTTTGAAAAGGACGGGAAGCTGACCGTCTGTGAAAAGTCGCTGGAAAGGGAACAGGCAGATAACCCGCGGGCAATCCTGAAGGCGCTGCTGGAAGGACCGGACCGGAGGGAAAAGGAAAACGGCGTTCTGGCCACCCTGCCTGACGACGTGACAGACGACGACATTCTGGGAATTGCCGCGGACGGCGACATGCTCCTGGTGAATCTGAGCGCCGGTTTCCAGGAAAAGATCCTCCGATACGGGCGCGAAAGGGAAGCGCTGCTTTGCTACAGTATGGTCAATACCCTGTGTATCAATACCGGGATGAAACGGGTCTGTTTCTTTTTCGAGAACGGGCAGGTGGAAAACATCGCGGGCGATATCTACTGGAGTGGTGAATTTATGTATAACCCGGGACTGTAAAAATTCCGAAAAAAGTTCATTTTGCGTTCACATTCCTTTCAAATATGCGATGTATGATTTCCGTGAAAACCGGAAAGGAGGTTTTTATACATGAAAAGCAGAAAGCTGAAGAAAGTATTGGGATATATTGCCCTGGCGATGGTTTGCGTGGTAGCGGGAGCCGTCGTCGGTTCATGCTGGCCGGCAGCGACGGCGGAACAGGAAGCGCAGACTGTGATCGTGACCTCTCCGTTCACCGCGGCGATCGCCAAGGTCCGTGACAGCGTGGTCGGCGTGAACAACTACCAGATCGTGAACAACTATGGGAACAATTACGGTCCCTACGGCTATGGTTACGGCTACGGTTACGGCTACGGCTACGGGCCTTACGGCTACGGCAACGGAGGGTACGGGAACGGCGGACAGCAGGATTCCGGCCTGGAAGTGAAATACGGCAGCGGCAGCGGCGTCGTCATCGCAAAGGAATACGTGCTGACGAACTATCACGTCATCGAAGGCGCCAGCAGCCTGAAGATTTCCCTGGACGACGAGGACGGCGTGCTGTATGAGGCGAAAGTTGCGGCATATGACGAGGCAAAGGACGTCGCTGTGCTGTATGTGGCCGGGCTTGATCTTGAGCCGGTCACGCTGGGTGACAGCGACACGCTCCAGGTCGGCGACTGGGTGGTCAATATCGGAAATGCGATCGGATTCACCAAAACGGCGACCGCCGGCATCGTTTCAGCACTGAACCGGGAAATCGAGAGCGATACAACCACCACAGACCGTTACGGCCGCAGAAGCACGGTGACAAACACCATGATCCAGACCGACGCGGCCATCAACAGCGGCAACAGCGGCGGCGGTATGTTCAACACGGCCGGTGAACTGGTCGGAATTCCGACACTGAAATACAGCGGATCCAGGTACAGCGGCGCGTCCATTGAAAGCATCGGTATGTGCATCCCGATCAACGAGGCGAAGCCGGTCATTGAACAGGCACTGAGCGGAAACTGGAGCTCCGCGGCGGATGGTGAAAGCCGGCAGAGACAGGGCGGAGAAGACCAGAATACCGGCATCGGCCGGCTGGGCAAGCCCCGTTTCGGCGTAACGGTCGTTACGCTTCAGAAATCCGCGAATGCCGGAATCGCGCTGCCGGAAGGCGCATACATCTACGCCGTCGAGGAGAACAGTCCCGCGCAGAAGGCCGGCCTGCTGCCGGGCGACATCATTGTCCAGATCAACGACAAGATCATTAGCAGCAGCAGCGGAATGGTCGCGGCCCTGGAAGGCACCCAGAACGGTGACGTGGTCTCCGTGACCGTCTGGCGGCCGAAGACTGTGAGGGACGCAACCACCTATGATTTTGACAC
>ONXY01000492.1 GCA_900321945.1 uncultured Eubacteriales bacterium
CATCGAGTTCCACAAATACACCCAGTTCAAGTTCTATCAGCAGTGGAACGCCCTGAAATCCTACGCGAACGCGAAGCATATCCGGATCATCGGGGACATCCCGATTTACGTCTCCTTTGACAGCGCGGACGTCTGGGCGCATTCGGAGCTGTTCCAGCTGAACGAAAACAACCGGCAGAGCGCGGTGGCCGGATGCCCGCCGGACGCGTTCTCCGCGGACGGGCAGATCTGGGGCACCCCGCTGTACCGCTGGGAAAAGCACCGGGAGGACCGGTTCGGATGGTGGATGGCCCGGCTGTGGATGAACTTCCAGCAGTGCGACCTGCTGCGGATCGATCACTTCCGCGGCCTGGACGAGTATTTCTCGATTCCCGCCGGGGAAAGCGCGCTGGCGGGGCACTGGGAGAAGGGGCCTGGAATGGCCCTGTTCCACCAGATGTGGCAGAACATGGGATACAAGCCCGTGATCGTCGAGGACCTCGGGTACATGACGGATTCCGTCCGCCAGATGGTGAAGGACACCGGCTTCCCGAACATGAAGGTGCTGCAGTTCGCGTTCGACCCGGACGACGTCGGGGCCAGCAACGACTATCTGGTGCACAACATCCCGGAACACTGCGTGGTGTATCCCGGCACCCACGACAACGACCCCATCAACGGCTGGTTCGCCGCGCTCAGCGAAAAGGAGCAGAAGATGGTCCGGACGTACTTCGGCCGGGAGACCCTGGCGAAGGGGCGGATGAACGAGGTGTTCGTCCGGGCGGCCATGATGTGCCGGGCGGAAACCTGCGTGATTCTGATTCAGGATCACCTGGGGCTGGGGCACGAGGCGAGAATCAACGAGCCCTCCCATCAGGAGAACAACTGGCACTGGCGGCTGAAGCCGGGCATGCTGACGGAGAAGCTGGAGGCGGAGATCTACGAGACGACCCGCCGGTACGGCCGGCTGAACTGGGACGCGGACAGCGTCCAGCAGCGGCAGCGGGTGGAATGACCCGAAGACCCCGAAAAACCTGAAAAGACCTGAAAAATCCGGAAAAAACCGGAACGGACGAAAAACCCGGAAAAACCCGGAAAACGCAGAAATCTCCGCGGCGCGCAGGCCCGCGGAGGTTTTTCTTTTTCTTGCCACGGACGGGGCTGACGGTGTATAATATCTTGTTATCATATGCCCGGGAGGTGAAGGAGCTTGTTCTGCCAGGTGATCGTGGACATTGTGCATGAGAACGTGGCGCGGGCTTACACCTACTCGGTTCCTCCGGGCATGACGCTGAGCCCCGGGCAGCGGGTGAGCGTGCCGTTCGGCCCCCGGGAAAAGGAAGGGTACGTCCTGTCCCTTTCCGAAACGGCCTCCTACGATCCGGGGAAGATCCGCCCCGTGACCCGGCCCCTGGAGGAGTATCCCGCCATCCTTCCGGATCTGATGATTCTGGCGAAGGAGATGGCGGAGCAGGCCCACTGCCCGCTGGCGGAGACGCTGAGGCTGATGATTCCCCCGGAAATGCGGGGAGGACGGGTGCGCGTCCGGACGGAGGAGTGGATCTCCCTGGCGGAGGGCGTCTCCCGGGAGGACGCGGAAGCGGCGGTCAAAGCGGAGAAGCGGAGCCCGAAGCGCCGGGAGATTCTCCGGCTCCTGCTGGAAAAGAGCCCCCGGCCGGTTTCGGAGATCCGGGAGCGGGTTTCCGATCCCCGGGACGCGGTCAGGGCGCTGACCGCGTCGGGACTCGTCTCGGTTTCGGAGCGGGAGAGCCTGCGGGCCCCCGGCTCCGCGATCAAGGCGGAGAACGCGGAGTGGCACGCCCTGACGCCGGAGCAGCAGGAGGCGCTGGAGGAGATCCTGCCGGCGCTCCGGAAGGGAACCGGCAGATTCCTGCTCCACGGCGTGACGGGAAGCGGGAAAACGGAGGTTTTCATGGCCGCCGTGCGCCGGACGCTGGAGGCGGGGAAGAGCGCGGTGATTCTGGTTCCGGAGATCGCGCTGACGCCGCAGATGGTTTCCTGGTTCCGGGCCCGGTTCGGAGAAACGGCCGCGGTGATTCACAGCCGGCTGGGCCGCGGAGAGCGCTACGACGAGTGGCGCAGAATCCGCAGAGGGGACGCCCGGGTGGTGATCGGCGCCCGCAGCGCGGTTTTCGCGCCGACGGAGAACCTGGGGCTGATCGTGGTGGACGAGGAGCATGAGAACACCTATCTCAGCGACCATCATCCCCGGTACGACGCGCGGGAGGTCGCCCTG
The DNA here is from genome assembly GCA_900321945.1 of uncultured Eubacteriales bacterium. The sequence goes on from ONXY01000492.1 coordinate 2,237, forward strand.
AGCCGCTGCCGGCGGGAAGGCGCGACGCTGATTCTCGCCAGCGCGACCCCCAGCATCCTTTCCTTCGCGAAGGCGCGCCGGGGGGACTACATGCTGCTGGAAATGCCCCGGAGGGTTCAGGACAGGCCGCTGCCCGAAGTGACGCTGGTGGACATGCGGGCGGAACTGGAGGCCGGGAACCGGTCCGTTCTCAGCCGGGAGCTGGCCGGGGCGCTGAGGACCTGCCTGAGCCGGGGCGAACAGGCCATGCTGCTGATCAACCGGAGGGGGTTCCACTCCTTCGTTTCCTGCAGATCCTGCGGCTACGTGGTCAAGTGCCCGAACTGCGACGTATCCCTGACCTGCCACATTCCGGACGCGGACCCGGCGCCGGCGGAAGGCGCGAAGCTCCGCTGCCACTACTGCGGGTATCAGACGGATCTTCCCGTCCGGTGCCCTTCCTGCTCCTCCCGGTATATCCGGTATTTCGGGGC
>ONXY01000489.1 GCA_900321945.1 uncultured Eubacteriales bacterium
CTTAAAGACGATAAGGTAGATAGGGCAGAGGTGTAAGCATGGTGACATGTTCAGCTGACTGCTACTAATCGGTCGAGGGTTTAACCAGAGGTTGAGTACGCATGGTCGTGAAGCAGAGGCGAGGCGGAAGCTAAGCCGAAGCGGACGGCAGGATAGGTAATTGATGGATGGATAGGCTTGTAAGGGAGAGCCGGTAACGGTTATCCCGGAACATTTGTCTGTGTGTGGTTTTCAGGGTGTGAACATTTCCCAACAGAATAGTTTCGCACTTGTTGATCCTTGATAGCTCAGTCGGTAGAGCACGCGGCTGTTAACCGCGGTGTCGTTGGTTCGAGTCCAACTCAGGGAGCTTTTCGTTCGGCCTGGTGGCTCAGTTGGTTAGAGCGCCGCCCTGTCACGGCGGAGGTCGTCGGTTCGAGTCCGATCCGGGTCGCTGGGCATCCTTTTTCAGGATGCCCTTTTCTATTTTAAAACTCTTTACAGAGTCCTTTGCCGGCGTGGCGGAACAGGCAGACGCCCGGGACTTAAAATCCCGTGGGTAGTGATACCCGTGCCGGTTCGATCCCGGCCGCCGGCAGGAAGAATGTTCCGGAGAACGCAATACACTGTGTTCTCCGGAATATTTGTTTTTAACCGGAATACAGGAGGAGAAGACACCATGCCGCTGAATCCGCTTGCCCTGATGAAACTAGCAGGTCTTAGAAAGAAGTTCCAGGAGAACCACCCGAAAATGGTGGCATTTCTGAAGTCACAGATCGCGCCGGGTCTCCCCGAGGGCACGATCCTGGAGATCAGCGTCACCCGCCCGGGAGAAGAAAAAGTTACGGCCAACATCAAAGTGAATGAGACGGATACAGAGCTCATGCGGGAGCTCTGGGACGCACTGCACTGAATATAAGATCATGATCGAACAGCTGGACAGAGACCTGTTCCGGATCGAGGTGCCGCTTCCGGGCAACCCGCTCCGGGCGACCAATGCTTACCTGATCCGCGGGGAAGAGCGGGAACTTCTCATCGATACGGGATTCCGCCGGAAGGAGTGCAGGGAAGCCCTGGAAGAGGGGCTTAAGGAACTGGGCTCCGACAAGTCCCGGAGATCCGTCCTGTGCACCCATCTCCATTCCGATCATTCAGGCCTTGCGGATGTGTTTGCAGGAGACGCCGTGACGCTCAAAGACGGGACATTGTCCCCGGAAAGCCCCCGCATTTACCTCCGGGACACGGACAGCGCCTTCCTGGGCCACATTTATGAGACCGGCTACCGTCTGGAGCGCCGGAAGAGGTTCCTTTCGGAAGGCTTTCCGGAGGATATCCTGAATGTGGTCTATGCGGTAAATCCTGCCATGACGCAAGCGCTTCCGAAGGATTTTAAAACGGCGGACCCGCGTTTTACGAATCTAAAGGACGGGGATGTGATATCTGCAGGCCGATATGCGCTGAAAACGATCGCAGTCCCGGGCCACACGCCGGGCAATTCCATGTTCTATGAAGAGCGGATGGGGATCATGTTCACGGGAGACCACATCCTGTTCGATATCACGCCGAACATCACGGAGTGGGAAAGTGTCGGGGATTCTCTCGGCGATTACCTGGAAAGCCTTAGGAAGGTTCGGTCCCTGCCGGTTTCACGGGCGCTGCCCGGCCACAGGAAACCGGGCGATTACCATGCCAGGATCGACGGCCTCATCCGGCACCATGCGGCGCGCCTTCAGGAGACGGAAAGAATCATAGCGGAGGAGCCGGGACTCTGCGGCTATGAGATCGCGGGGCGGATGCGGTGGAAGATCCGCGCCAGAAACTGGGAGGAATTCCCGGCCACGCAGAAATGGTTTGCGGTCGGAGAGTGCCTTTCGCATCTTAACTATCTTCTCCGCAGAGGGAAGATCATGAGGAAAATGGAGGAAACGGCCTCCGGGACCAGGCTCTGCCGCTATTATCCTTCATGACCCGCAAATGAAAAAAACACCCGCCGCCGCGGAAACAAACCGCGGTGACGGGTGTTTTGCTGCTCTTACCGTGATGCTCCGGTGCTTGATCGTTTCCGGAGGATCAGCGCTTGTTGGACTTTCTCCAGATCTGCATCTTCTCAGCTTCCTTGATGAGCTGGTCGCGGAAGTTGGGATGCGCCACGGAGATGATCTTCTCGGCTCTCTGCCAGGTGGCGAGACCCTTCAGGTTCACCTTGCCGAATTCAGTCACAAGATAGTGGATGGTGGAGCGGGGATCCGTCACGATGGAACCAGTGGTCAGGGTCGGACGGATGCGGGACTGCATCTCCCCTCCCTTGGGGGTGAAGGTGGAACTCATGCAGATGAAGCTCTTGCCGCCCTTGGACATGTATGCGCCCATGACGAAATCGAGCTGTCCGCCGGTGCCGCTGATGTGCTTCACGCCGGAGGACTCTGCGTTCACCTGACCGAACAGGTCCACGTCGACCGCATTGTTGATGGACATGAAGTTGTCGATCTGGGCGACGACGTAAGGATCGTTCGTGTAGTTCACGGGGGCGCTCATGCAGCCGGGGTTGTTGTTCAGGTGGTCGTAGAGCTTCTGGGTGCCGGCTGCGAACGCGTAGACCTCGCGGCCCTTGTCGATGTTCTTCTTGGAGCAGGTGATCTTGCCTGCGTTATAGAGATCCACGAAGCCGTCCACATACATCTCGGTGTGGACGCCAAGGTCCTTCAGGTCAGACTCGGCGATCATGGAACCGACGGCGTTCGGCATGCCGCCGATGCCGAGCTGCAGGCAGGCGCCGTTGGGGATCTGGGGCACAACCAGGTTGGCCACGGCCTTGTCCACCTCGCTGGCGGCGCCGCCGGCGCCCAACTGGGCCACGGGGGGATTTTCCCCCTCCACCACCATATCCA
>ONXY01000487.1 GCA_900321945.1 uncultured Eubacteriales bacterium
AAGGAAAGGGAGGCCTGCTGCTGGATGACCTGGAACGGCATCCTGTACGTCATGGACAAGCAGCGGGTCGTGCTCTACGAGACGGAGGATCTTTCCAGAAAACCGGAGAATCTGGTGCGCGTGGACGGCCTGCGGATCCGGTCCGGGACGATGTCGGGCCAGACGCTTACGCTGGAAACCGACGCGCAGCAGGAGCTGTTCAGCAGCCTGTTTCTGGAGATGAAGGTGCTGAACTGCACGGAGCTGATCGAAGAGGCGGATCTGAGCAATTACTCCTCCCTTCTTCTGACGACCCGGGACGGGTTCACCGTGGCCATGGGAGACTCAAAAAACATCCACGCGAAGCTCCGCGCCATGCTGATTACCCGGGACGAGCTGATCCGGCGGGGATTCAGCGGAGGCGTCATCAACGTGATCCTGCCGGAGACGCCGGTGTTTTCACCGCCGTCGACCTGACCGAAAATGTAAAAAAAACGCAAAAAAATTGTAATAAACTGTCGGAAAACGCTTGCATTTCCCGGCGGATGGCGCTATAATGACCAAGGTTCGGCATATATTTGAAGGGATCCGGCCGCCGGGCCGGAGCGCAGGGGGTAGGAAAAGGTTATGAAAACCACTGTTGCCACCATCGACTTCGGGACGAGCAAGATCGTTACCCTGGTCGCAGAAAACAGCGGGAGCCAGCGCTGCGATATCGTAGCCGCGGGCATCGCGAAATACGACGGATATCTGGACGAGGGCTGGAACAATCCCCAGGAGCTGGACACCGCGATCCGCCAGTCCCTCGCGGACGCCGAGGAGCAGAGCGGAACCAAAATCCGGGAGATCAACGTAGGCGTTCCCGGAGCCTTTACCCGCGTCTACGCCACAAAGGTAACCGTTGCGCTGAAGGGAACGGATCCCCGGGTTTCGTCCCAGGATGTGAAGGCCGCGTTCAAGAAGGCGGCGGAAAACCTTGACGAGATTCCCGGCGTGGTCATCCATTCCAGCCCGGCCTGGTTCATGGTGGATTCAAGCAAGAAAACGCTGGAGCCCGTCGGCATGAAGGGACGGGAGATGACCGCGTACATCAGCTTCGTGGTCGGGAACCGCTACTTCATCGACGACGTGAACACCCGCATGGCGGAGCTTGGCATCCAGGTCGCCGGCTTTTTCTCCACCACGGCCGGAGAGGGCATGCTCTATCTGGACGAACAGGCCCGGGACCATACGAGCGTCCTGATCGACATGGGGTATCTGAACACCGAGATTATCGGCATGGAAGGCGACGCGGTGGTCTACCACAAGATCATCAACGCGGGAGGCGGCCATATCGCCGCCGCCGTCGCGGAGGGCCTGGATATCAGCCTGACCGCCGCGGAGGACATCAAGCGGAAGTTCGTCTACGGAATCGAGACCGGCGACGAGAAATACGAGGTGGCCGGAGCGGACGGCGAAAAGGCCGCCGTCTTCACCCGGGAGCAGGTCAAGCCCGTGATCTGCAAGGTGGTCGATGAAATCGCGGACGAGATCAAGGACGCCGTTTTCAACGACTTCGGAGGCCTTGGCAACTGGAGCAGCATCTATATGACCGGCGGCGGGCTGAGCTTCAACCGGGGAGGAAAGGAGTACCTGAGCGGCAGGCTCGGCGTTTCCGTGCAGGAGACGCCCCGGAGGACCACAAAGCTGAACAGCCACTGCTTCTCCAGCGCGCTCGGACTCATGGACCTGATAATCGACACCATTGAACAGCAGCGGGCGCCGGCTTCCGGCGGAAAGCTGCTCGGTTTCTTCAGAAGCCTGCTGGGCGGCTGACCCCGGGACGGAGAGATTTCAAACGGAGGGAAAGACGATGATCGAATTCCAGAATGAAGAACAGGACAGCTTCGCTTCCATCAAAGTCGTCGGATGCGGCGGCGGCGGAAACAACGCGGTGAACCGGATGGTGGACGCCGGACTGCGCGGCGTTGAGTTCATCTCCGTCAACACGGACCGCCAGGCGCTGAATCTGTCCAACGCCCAGGTGAAAATCCAGATCGGCGAGAAGCTGACCAAGGGCCTCGGCGCCGGCGCGGTGCCCGAGGTGGGCCGCAGGGCAGCCGAGGAGAGCCGGGAGGAAATCGCCCAGAGTCTGAAAGGGGCGGATCTGGTGTTCATCACCGCCGGAATGGGCGGCGGGACCGGAACCGGCGCCGCGCCCATCATCGCGGAAATCGCCCGCGACATGGGCTGCCTGACCATCGCCGTGGTGACGAAACCCTTCAACTTCGAGGGCAAGCAGCGGATGAAAAACGCCGAGAGCGGCATCAGCGAGCTGAAGCAGCACGTGGACACGCTGGTCGTGATTCCCAACGACAGGCTGCTGCAGGTGGTCAACAAGGGAACGACCATGCTGGAAGCCTTCCGGATCGCGGACGACGTGCTGCGGCAGGGCATCCAGGGCATCAGCGACCTGATCGCCGTGCCCGCCATGATCAATCTGGACTTCGCCGACGTCAAGACCGTCATGGAATCCGGCGGCATGGCCCATATGGGCATCGGCACCGGCAGCGGCGAGAACAAACTGGTGGAAGCGGCAAAGAACGCCATTTCCTCTCCGCTGCTTGAGACCAATATCGACGGAGCGCGCGCGGTGCTGATCAACATCACCGGCGGCGAGGACATCTCCATCGTGGACATCAACGAGGCTGCCAACCTGGTGATGGAAGCCGCGGATCCCGACGCGAATATCATCTTCGG
>ONXY01000485.1 GCA_900321945.1 uncultured Eubacteriales bacterium
ACCGCACCATGCTCCCCGCCGCTTTGGGCGGATTACGTGGACCGTTTCGCCTGCGACTGGCATCGGCTTTCAACCACAGACCCGAAGATTGCGACCTTTGCCATTATATCCTCATAAAATCGAAAACGCAAGTTCTTTTTTTGGTATAAAAAAGAATTTATAAAAAAAACAAGAGATTTTTACCTTTTCAATCCGAAAAGGCGGGCGGATGTTTTTCCCGGGACGATCCGGACACGGAAGAACGGATGCCCCCAGGTCCCGCCGCGGCTTGCTTTTCCGGGAAAAATCCTATATACTCGGTCGGAATGAAACCGGCCGGACGGTCCGGCCGGAAGCATAATGAGGGAGGAAAAGAAAATGCCCTGCACCACAGTTCTTGTCGGCGCGAAAGCCAGCCACGACGGATCCACGATGATTGCCCGGACGGACGACGGTCATTTTGACGTCAAGAAGCTGATCGTGGTGAACCCGAAGGATCAGCCGAAAAAGTATAAAACCGTGAAATCCCACGCGGAGATTGAACTGCCGGACAACCCGATGCGCTATACATCCTGTCCCACGGTGGACCCGTCGTGCGGCGTCTGGCCGGCCACGGGCATCAACGAGGCCCAGGTGGGCATGACGGCCACGGAAACGATCACCTCCAACGCGCGGGTGCTGGCGGCGGATCCGCCCGTGGTTTACCGGAAGGCAAAGAACCGTCATGAAAAGGACGAGACCGGCGGAATCGGCGAAGAGGATCTGGTGCTCCTTGTGCTTCCCTATATCCGCAGCGCGAGGGAAGGCGTTCTCCGTCTGGCGGAGCTGCTGGAAAAATACGGAACCTACGAATCCAACGGCATCGCCTTCAACGACGAGAAGGAGATCTGGTGGCTGGAAACCATCGGCGGGCATCACTGGATCGCCCGGAAAGTTCCGGACGATCAGGTCGTAATCGCTCCGAACCAGTTCGGCATGGACGCGTTCGATCTGGAGGACGCCTTCGGAAAGAAGGAGGCGAACCTGTGCAGCGCGGATCTGCGGGAGTTTATCGCGGAGAACCGCCTGGATCTGAACCAGGACGGGAAATTCAATCCCCGGGATATTTTCGGCAGCCACCGGGACATGGATCGTATCTACAATACGCCCCGCGCCTGGTTCATGGGGCGGTATCTGGCTCCGACCTCCTTCCGGTGGGAAGGAGAAGGGGCGGACTTCACCCCCGGGAGCGACAATATCCCCTGGAGCCTGAAGCCCGAGCGGAAGCTGGCGGCGGAGGACGTGAAGTATCTGCTGTCCTCCCATTATCAGGGAACGCCCTATGACCCCTATCTGAATCAGGACACGGGGAAGCGGGGAATCTACCGTTCGATCGGCATCAACCGGACCGGCGTGACGTCCATCTGCCAGATCCGGCCCTACGCGCCGGAAGGCGTCAAGGGCGTGGAATGGATCTGCTTCGGGCCCACAACCTTCAGCGCCATGCTTCCGGTCTACCCGAACGTGCCGAAAATGCCGGACTACCTGAGCAAGGTAACCCTCGATCCCTCCACGGAAAACTTCTACTGGAGCAGCCGCCTGATCGCGGCGCTGGCGGATCCGCATTTCGCGGCGCAGATCCAGGACATCGACCGGTATCACGAGGCCATGGAGGTCGGCGGCAGGAAACTGATCCGGGAATACGACGCGAAAATCGCGGAGACGGGCGACATCCGGCTGGCGGAAGAAGCGAACCGGAAACTGTGCGGGATGGCAAAAGAAGAGACGACCAAGGCGCTGAACAAGGCGCTGCTGACATCCAGCGAAAAGATGCGGAACGGGTTCAGCCTGGCGGACCGCTGAAAAACCGGAAAACCTGAAAAATCGCAGGACTACGGTCCGGCAGTCCGGGAAAGCGCGGAAAGACAACGGTTTTCCGCTCCCGGAACGGCCGGGCCGCCGCCTTTTGCGAGAAACTCAGAAAAAAATAAAAAAACCGTGTAACGAAACGGAAGGCTGCGCGTCTAATCAGTGAGTCTGGACGGAAGGAGGTGAGCAAGTGGACCGGGAACAGACAGAAAAGCTCTATGAAACCCATTATATGCGGGTATTCTCCTACGCCATGACCCTGACCGGAAACAGAAGCCAGGCGGAGGAAATCACCCAGGAGACTTTTTTCCGGGCATTCTCCAGGCACAGCGAATTCCGGAAGGAATCGGATGAGGCCACCTGGCTGTGCGCGATCGCGAAGAACTATTTCTTCGATGAAAAGCGCCGCCAGAACAGAACCGGGCCGATTCCGGAAGAGATACCGGATACGGAAAAAGGGGTCGAGCAGAAAACCGTGGACCGGGATTCTTCCTTCCGGATTCATCTGGCACTGCATTCTCTGGAAGAGCCGTACCGGGAAATCTTCGAGCTGAGGGTTTTCGGCGAGCTGAGCTTCCGGGAGATCGGAGAGATCTTCTCCCGGACGGAAAACTGGGCGCGGGTCACTTACCACCGCGCCAGACTGAAACTACAGGAAAGGATGGATGAGCAGTGAAAGTTCCCTGCAGTGTAATACAGGATCTGCTTCCGCTGTACGCGGACGAAGCCTGCAGCGAGGAAAGCGGCCGGATGGTGCGGGAGCACCTGCAGGAGTGCGCCGAATGCGGCAGAATGCTTGAAAGGCTGAAAAGCCATGAAATTGAGGAAG
>ONXY01000547.1 GCA_900321945.1 uncultured Eubacteriales bacterium
ATCATGCCCAGCCGGCTCATGATCAGATAGTTCGGAATACCGGTTACGTATCCCGAAAACATCAGGCAGGTCGTTACCACCGCGAAGAAGGTCTTCCCGCCGGGGAATTCATATTTGGCCAGCACAAACGCTGCCATGCTGGCGATGACCAGATGGCCGAATGTTCCGGCCGCGGTGATGAAAACCGTGTTCACCATATAGCGGCTGAAGGGAACCCAGCTCTGTCCCATGGTGACGAAAAGATCCAGAAAATTGTCCGTCGTGGGATGCTGCGGCCACACGGGCGGCGGAAAGCGGAACAGCTCGTCCAGCGGCTTCAGGCTCGATCCGACCAGGAAAACGAGCGGAAACACCATCGCGATTCCGAAAAGGACAAGCAGCAGATAGATTCCGATGTCTCCGGCGATGGACCGGTTCGGGTGGCGGCGGGTGATCAGATGTTTTTTCGGCACCTCGATCTTCTCCCCCCGCAGCTCCGCCAGCCGGCGGAGCTCGTCGCCCCGCGTCCTGGGGGTGACAGGCTTATCGGCCCAGTGGTCCTCCATGAACTTGTGTACCTTCAGACCCTGATCCAGCTCCATGACGTAGCGGCTGTCGTCCTTCAGGATCACCGTGATCTGGGTGGTGGTTCCTCCGCGCCGGATATTGTCCATCCGGTGCATTCTGGCATAGTGCCAGCTGACGACAGGCTCCGTTTTTCCCTTCTGGCGGAAGGCGGCGCCGGTTTCGTCCGCCTCCAGAAAGCCCCGGTATTTCTTCCCGTCCGCCAGTTTCAGCGTGCCGGCGGACTTGACCGTATTCTTCTCGCTCATGTCAGGTGCCCACCCTTCCAAGCAATCCGGCGATCGCTTTTTTGCAGAGAATCATGACCAGGAACAGGATGGTCGCGATGGCGCTGGCGTAGCCCATCTCGAACCGGCTGAAGCCGTAGTCGAACAGGTGGGTGACCACCGTTCTGGCCGCGTAGTCCGTGGAGGGATACCCGCACAGCATTCTGGGAACGTCGCTGACGTTGAACGCTGTCGTGATGCTCATGACCGCGCCGAAGAGCAGCATGGGCTTCATGCTGGGGAGCGTGATATGGTACAGCTCCTGCCAGCGGTTCCGCACTCCGTCCACATAACCGGCCTCGTACATGCTCCTGTCAATCCCCTGGAAGCCGGCTACGAAGCTCAGGAAGCCCGTGCCCATGCTCATCCAGAGAATCACGATCACGAGGATCGTCATCATGTAGTTCGGATCCGTCAGCCACAGCCTCGGGGCCTCGATCAGGCCGAATTCCATCAGAATGGAGTTGAACCAGCCGTACGCGTCCCCGCGGAAGATGATGGAGAAAACCGTGAACGCCGCGCCGGCGATGGACGGAGCGTAGAATACAACCACCGCGACCGCGCGGAGCCACTTCGGCAGCTCGTTGATGAACCACGCGAACAGGAAGGAAAGAATGTATCCCACCGGGCCCGTGATCACCGCGATGAGGAAGGTGTTTTTCACCGCCGTCAGAAAGACCTCGTCCTGCAGAATCAGATTGATGTAGTTCTGCATTCCGATGAACCGGGCGGGCTCCAGAATGTTGTAGTATGTAAAGCTGTAGAATATGGAAGTTCCGATCGGCAGAATAAAGAAGGTGAAAAACAGAACTGCGTAGGGCGCCAGAAACAGATAACACCCTTTGTTCCGTTTCGCGAGCGTCCAGCCGTGGGTGATCTTATCCTTCCTCATGGTCATGTATCTGCTGATAAATGACTGTGACTGCATTGCCTTTCATCCTCCTTTCCGCTCAGTCGACAGGCAGGCTGAATTCCAGCCGTTTGATCCTGATTTCCTCGTTGATGGTCCGCGCGTAGTTCAGGAGCGTCTCCCGCTTGTCCTCCTTCGTGTTGATGACCCTGCGGACCGCGTTCGTGATATGGCGGGTGGTGGAATAGCCGCCGGCGATCTCCGGGAATCCGTGGGTATGGGCCATCTGTTCTTCCAGGACGGCCAGCTGTTTGCTGCCCCAGGCCAGCTGCCGCAGGGCCTCACGGTTGGCTGTCTGGTAGCGGGCGCTGGCGCCCAGCACGCTTTCCATCTCA
>ONXY01000483.1 GCA_900321945.1 uncultured Eubacteriales bacterium
CTTCGGTGAGCTCCGGCCGGAAAGCTTCTTTGTCGATCCGATCCCTCAGGCCCTGACGCTGACCAGCATCGTTATCGGTGCCTGCGTTACCGCAATGAGCCTCTCCCTGGTCATCAAGCTCAAAGAGATGTACGGGACGACCGACACGCGTCAGATTAGGAGGTTGAGAGGATGAGTATGCTTCAACACTTCCCGATCATTGCGATTATGGCGTACTTCCTTGGCGCGTTCCTGATTGTCATGTTCGGCAAATTCCGCGCCGCGCGCAACTGCATCGCCTTCCTCGCAACGGCAATTCCTCTCTGCCTGCTGATCATGCTTGTAAAGCCGGTCATGCTCGGCGGAGAGATCATCGCCTACTGGATGGGCAACCGTGTCCCGGCGGGCGGCTATGCCATCGGCATCGCCCTCGAGGTCGATGCGCTTGGCCTGTTCTTCGGCCTTCTCATCGCAACCGCGGTTTTCGTCGCAGCACTCTACAGCTACAGCTACATGAGCCATGACGACAACGAGCCGCAGTATTACACGCTGTTCCTGATGCTCTGCGGCGGCGTTATGGGTCTGGTCCTCTCAGGCGACCTCTTCAACATGTTCATCATGGTGGAGATCCTGACCTTCGCTGCGGTCGCACTTACCGCATTCCGCAACACCGCTACCGGTGCGCTGGAAGCTGCCTTCAAGTACCTGGTTGTCGGATGCATCGGCTCGACCTGCATTCTCGCCGGCACGATCATGCTGTATGCGCAGGCGCACACCCTGAACTTCGCACAGCTGGCGGCCATCATCCCCGGCAATCTGAACCGCTCGACCATCGTTGCATACGCGCTGCTCTTCATCGGCTTCTGCACAAAGGCGTTCCTGGTGCCCTTCCATCCGCTGGCGGCGGATGCCCACGGTGCCGCGCCTGCTCCGGTCTCGGTGCTCATTTCCGGCGTTCTTACCAAGAGCGGCCTTTACGGTATCATCCGTCTGACCTACATCCTGTTCCGCACCATGAACCTCGGCACGGTCCAGTTCTGGCTGGTGTTCCTCGGCTCGGTCAGCATGTTCGTCTGCGTGACGATGGCCCTCGCCCAGCACGACTTCAAGCGTCTGCTGGCCTTCCACTCAATCTCCCAGATCGGTTATGTTCTGACCGCGGCTGGCCTTGCGACGGCGCTGGGCGTCTCCTCCGGTCTGTACCACGCGATGAACCACACCCTGTTTAAGGGTCTGCTGTTCCTTTGTGCCGGCGCAGTTCTGCATGAGACCGGCACCACCGACCTCGGGAAACTCGGCGGCCTGTCAAAGAAGATGCCCGTGACCACGGTTCTGTTCCTGGTCGGTGCCTTCTCCATCAGCGGTGTGCCTCCCTTCAATGGCTTTGCGTCCAAGTGGCTCATCTACCAGGCAACCTATCAGCGCGCGGTGGAATCCGGCAACATCGGCTTCCTCCTTGCGACGATCGTAGCCCTGGTGACCAGTACGCTGACGCTTGCCTCCTTCGTCAAGGTGACACAGTCCGTGTTCTTCGGCCAGCTTCCGAAGGAATACGAGAACGTGAAGGAAGTCTCCCTCGGCATGCGGATCGCCATGGGTATCCTGGCTCTGCTCTGCATCCTGAGCGGCCTCTTCCCCGGCTTTGTTACCACCTACCTCACTGAGCCTGCGGCACGCGCAGTCTTTACAGCCAACAACTACATCAACGCCATGATGGGTGCCGGTACCGCAGAAGCGGCTGGCCTTGCGGATACTCTGCCGATCAACTTTGCGGCACTGGGTATCTGGAGCCCGATCAGCTGGCTCTGTGTCCTGATGATCATGCTGCTGGCGGTCTGCATTGTCGCAATCAGCTCCAAGTATGATCAGGTTTCCGCGCTTGCGAAGACAGCTGAGGCTGCCGAGGCGCACTGCGGAGCCCGCTACGGCTCCGGTTCCTATGCCGAGGGCAAGTATGAGCTCTTCTTCGGCGGCGAAGAAAGCGTCTATTCTCAGGTCGGCGGCGAGGACCTCTTCTGGGGCTTCAAGCATAACTGGCGTCATTACTTCAGCTTCATGCACGAGCTGCACAGCGGTATCGTAAACGACTACGCCCTGTGGGCGGTGGTGGCATTGGCACTCGCAATGCTCTATGCCATGATCATTCTGTAAGGGAGGCGGGAACATGACTATATTTCTTGACGGACTCAGATATCTGTGCTACATCCTGATCTTCCCCGGCTTCCTGTTCTGCTTCCTTACCGGTATGCTGCTCTGCGGTATTGACCGCAAGATTGTCGCCCGGATGCAGAAACGTATCGGACCCCCGATCCTTCAGCCGTTTTATGATTTCTTCAAGCTGATCGGCAAGGAGACAATCGTACCTGCGGCTGCAAACCGGACGGTCTTCCTCGCCGCTCCGCTGGTCGGCCTGGCGGCGCAGGTTGTCCTGCAGCTCTTTATCCCCGTGTTTTCCTTCAGCGCGTTCTCCGGCATGGCGGATGTGATTGTCATTCTCTACCTGCTCCTGATCCCGGCCCTGTCGGTGATCCTGGGCGCTGCCTCTTCCGGCTCACCCTACGCAGGCGTAGGCCTTTCGCGTGAGATGGTCACAATCCTGGCAGTGGAGTTGCCCCTGGTGCTGGTGCTGCTCTCGGTCGCAAAGACCGTCGGCAATGCCATCGGAACCGGACTCTGCTTCAGCCTGACGGACATTGTCCGCTACCAGATGTCAAACGGCAGCCTCATCACAAAGTTCTCCATGCTCCCGGCAGCGGCAGCCATGCTGCTTATCATCCCCGGTGAGACCGGAAGCCACCCGTTCGATGCGGCAGAAGCCGAGACGGAGATCTGCGAAGGCATGCTCGCTGAATACAGCGGCAAACCGCTGGCGGTTTACAAGCTCTCCGCAGGGGTCAAGCTTCTTACCATGACCACACTGTTTGTGGCACTCTTCCTTGGCGGCATCGGCGGCGGGATCGAGCATCTGCTGGCCGGCTCCGCAGCGGGCAGTGCAATTGCCTTCCTGCTGGAGATTATCGTCCTCTTCCTGCTCTGTGTAGTGCTGGTCGCGGTTTGCGTTTCCCTGATCCATGCCGTGACCGCGCGTCTCCGCATCGAGCAGATCTTCAAGTACTACTGGACCGTGGTGACGGGTCTGGCGCTGATCAGCCTCGTCCTTGCATGGTACGGTCTGTAA
>ONXY01000482.1 GCA_900321945.1 uncultured Eubacteriales bacterium
CTTCATCAGCGCGGCGTTTCCGCTTTTAACGGCCAGGGACGCGATCTGCACCAGAGCGTCCGGACGGCTCTCGAAAATGACGCCGATTACGCCGATGGGGCACGTCACGCGGTACAGCTTCAGCCCTTCGGTGATCTCATGGCAGAAGACGGTGTTCCCGATCGGATCCTCCAGGCCGGCCAGGGAGCGGAGCCCGTCCCGGACCTGGGCCAGCTTCTCCGCACCGAACTTCAGCCGGTGCAGGAGCGGCGCGGCGAGGCCTTCCTTTTCCGCGGCGGCGAGATCCCCGCGGTTGGCGGCGAAGATCTCCTCCCGGTCCTCCTCCAGGGCGTCCGAGATCAGGAAAAGAACCCGGTTCCGCGTTTCCGCGGAGGAGACGGACAGCTCGTAAAAAGCGTTCCGGGCGTTTCGGGCCATTTCGGGAAGGTTCATGCTTCCTCTCCTTTCCCGCCGGCTCCGGCGGAGAAGAAATTCAACCAGCGGTTTAAGTATAGCAGAATCGCGGGGGATTGAAAAGAGAGGATTCATCTGGTATAATTCCCGCGGGAAGGAGGGGTACGATGCCGCATCAGCAGGGGATCAAGGTGATCGCCACGAACAAAAAGGCTTTTCACGATTATTTCGTGGAGGAGCGGTACGAGTGCGGCGTCGCGCTGTTCGGAACCGAAGTCAAGAGCATCCGCCTCGGAAAGGTGAACCTGAAGGAAAGCTGGGCGCAGATCCGGAAGGGTGAAATCTGGGTCGAGGGGATGCACATCAGCCCGTATGAGCAGGGGAACATCTTCAACCGGGATCCCCTGCGCGCGAAGAAGCTGTTGATGCACAAGAAGGAGATCCGGAAGCTGGACGGGCTCGTCATGCGGCAGGGATACACGCTGATCCCGCTGGAGGTTTACCTGAAGGACGGGCGCATGAAGATCCAGCTCGGGCTCTGCAAAGGCAAACAGCTTCACGACAAGCGGGACAGCATGGCGAAGCGGGACTCCGACAGGGAGATCCAGCGGGCGCTGCGCGTCCGGCAGAAGTAAGACTCCCCTTTTGTTTCCCGGTTTTTTCTGAAAAGCGTAAGGTCAGGTTTTCTGTTTATCGGCGACGCCGAAGCATGGGGATGATCCGGTTTCGACGGGGATAGCGAAGGCAGAATAAGCGAGCCGCGGACCCTGAACCGCGTATCAACGGGGAAAAACAATAACTGACAACAGCAATTACGCTTTCGCGGCCTAATGCCGCGCGTCGGCCCTGAGCGCCTGCGGCTCAGGATACCGGCGTCATTTTCGCAGGGAACGAGCTCCGCTTAAGCTTTGCGGCGGAGTCCGTAATGATGAAGCTACTCCCCCGGCAGTCTTTCCGCGGACGGCCGAAGGGAGGAATTCAAATCACGGAATGCGCTCGGAGAAAGTTCTGCTGACGGATCTTCGGACAGGGGTTCGACTCCCCTCATCTCCACTATTAAAGGAAAGCCGCTCCCCCGCGGGGCGGCTTTCCTTTTTCTGTGCTTTTCAAAGGATGGAAAAAGTGATAAAATATATTGATAGCATGTTCACCGGGAGGGTTTGGGGATGCGGATTATTCTGATCGGCGCGGGTAAGGTCGGGCACAGCCTGGCCGACCGGCTGACCGCCGAGGGACACGACGTGACGGTCATCGACCGGAACGACGAGGTCATCAGCCGCTGCCAGGATGCTCTGGACGTCATGTGCGTCCGGGGGAACGGCGCCAACGCGAAGACGCTGGTGGAGGCCGGCGTGGACCGGGCGGACATCGTCATCGCCACCACGGCCACGGACGAGACCAACATGCTTTGCTGCCTGATCGCCCGGCGGCTCGGCGCGAAATACACGATCGCCAGGATCCGGGATCCGGAGTTCAATGAAAGCCAGATGCTCCTGCAGAACGAGATGGGCATCGACGTGGCCATCAACCCGGAGCGCGCCACGGCGCTTGAAATCAGCAAGCTTCTCCGCTATCCCTTCGCCGGAAGCATTGAGTCCTTCGCCCGGGGCCAGGTCGAAATGGTCGAGTTCCGCGCGCAGCAGGACGACGCGTTCGTCGGGATTCCCATGAAGAACATCGCCTCCAGCGTTCCGAACATGCCTCACGTCCTGTACACCATGGTGGAGCGGGACGGCGAGGTGATCATTCCGGACGGCGACTTCTTCATTCAGCCGGACGACAAGGTTTTCATCTCCGGAAACATCGTCAACATCACCAATTTCTTCCGCTTCCTCGGCCGGAACACGCTGAAGGTCCGCAGCGTCATGGTGCTGGGCGGCGGAAAGATTACCTATTATCTCGCCCGGATGATCATTCCGGTCGGCATCCATATGTCGATCTTTGAGATCGATTCCGCGAAGGCCCGGTCTCTCAGCGAGCAGTTCCCGAAGGCGGACATCATTCTCGGGGACGGCACGGACCAGGATCTGCTGGAGGAGCAGGGGCTTTCCCAGATGGACGCCTTTATTTCACTGAGCAACCGGGACGAGGAGAACCTGATGACCGGCATGTACGCCTCCCGCAGCGGCGTGCCGAAGGTCATCGCGAAGAACTCCCGGCCCACGTACGCGGACATCCTGAACCGGCTCGGGCTGGACTCCATTCTGAGCCCGCAGTACATCACCTGCTCCACGATTCTGCGCTATGTCCGCGCCCGGGAGCACAGCAAGGGCACGGAGATCGAGCGGCTCTACCGCCTCGTCGACGGCAAGGCGGAAGCCATTGAGTTCATCGCCCGGCAGGGGGATCCGTATATCGGGATTCCGCTGAAAAAGCTGAAAAAGCGCTCCGGCAGCCTGGTGGCGGTTATCGTTCATCAGGGGAAGGTCATCGTTCCCTTCGGAAACGATAAGATCGAGGCCGGGGATCACGTCGTCATCATTTCCAGAGAGACGGGAATCGGCGATCTGAACGAGGTAATCTACAGATGAACAGAAAGCTGATTATCCGCCTGCTCGGGGCGATCCTCTGCGTGGTGGCGGTGGCCATGATTCCCTCCATCGCGCTGGCGCTGTATTTCGGGGACGGGGACGCGGGGGTTCTGGCCAACTGCAGCATTTGTCTGATGATTCCGGGCCTGGCGGTCTGGTTCCTGGTCAAGCCGAAGCACGCTTCGCATCTGCGCCTCCGGGAGGGGTTCCTGGTCGTGGCGCTGGGCTGGGTGGTGCTGAGCCTCGGCGGTGCGCTCCCCTTCTTCTTTTCCGGACTCTACCCCCGGTTTGAGGACGCTTTCTTCGAGTCCGTGTCGGGATTCACGACCACGGGAGCGACCGTGCTGACGGAATTCGAGGGCTTCCCGCGGGGAATCATGTTCTGGCGCGCCACGACCCACTGGGTAGGCGGCATGGGCGTGCTGGTGCTGACGCTCGCGCTGCTGCCCCGGCTGACGGGGCGGACCTCCCATCTCGTCCGCGCGGAGAGCCCCGGACCCTCCCTGAGCAAGCTGGTTCCCCATACGGCCACGACAGCGAAGCTGCTGTACCGGATTTATATCCTGCTGACCTTTCTGGAGTTTCTGGCCCTGCTGCTGTGCGGGCTGAGACCCTACGACGCGGCGCTGCACTCCCTTTCCACCGCCGGCACCGGAGGCTTCAGCAATTACGGCGAGAGCGTGGGCGCGTTCCGCAACGTGGAGGCTGAAGCGGTCATCACCGCGTTCATGTTCATGTTCGGCGTCAACTTCGCGCTGTATTACCGCTTCCTGATCTCCGGGCCCCGGGACAAGCTCCGCTCCTTCTTCGGGGACGAGGAGTTCCGGTGGTATTTCGGGATCGTGTGCGCGTTCATCCTTCTGCTGACGCTGTTCAACCTTCCCTTCTACGGTCAGGATCCGCTCCGGTCCTTCCGGTACAGCGCGTTCCAGCTGTGCTCGGTCATGTCGACCACGGGATTCGTGACGGCGAATTTCAACCTGTGGCCCATCGCGTCCCGGATGCTGATCTTCTTCGCCATGTTCATCGGCGCGTGCGCGGGCTCCACGGCAGGCGGCATCAAGATCGTCCGCGTCGTCGTGATGGGCAAGCACGCCCGCCGGGCCATTCATTC
>ONXY01000481.1 GCA_900321945.1 uncultured Eubacteriales bacterium
CCGGAATAAGCGGAAGGAATATTCCTGTTCATTTTTGCCCGTCGGCGGCTTCACTGCGGCCGGCGGGATTTTCATTCTGTCCGGCTTCCGCGCCGGTGTTGCGTCCGGCGGCATTCTCATTTCGTCCGCCGCGCCCGGCGACGCCCGTGGTCCGGTCACGAATAAATGTCGGTCGGTTATTGTTCGGCGCGAACGGACGCATCTCACCACCCGCGGGCGGCATGAAGATATTTCCGGCGCGGCCTTGTCTGCCCCCGTTCTGCGCGGTTGCCGGAGTACGTGTCCTTGCCCTCTGCTGCAAAACCGGATTCGGATTCTGTCTGCCCGGCTGACGACCCGGCAGAACAGGCTGCCGTCCGGGCATGGGCTGACGTCCCGTCAACCCCGGGCGGACCGCCGCCGGAAGATTCGATTCAAGTCTGGCAAGGGCCATCTGAAACTCCGTCAGCCTGTCCCCGTGGTAGTCGCCCAGCTCATCCCGTATCTTCGAGGCAAGTTCCTGAACGTTCCCGGGCTGAATCCGCGCGGGCGCGGTCATCTGTTCCAGTTGTTCCAGCTGCATTTCAAGCAGGGCTTCCTTCACCTCGTCCGGGGCGTCCGGGCCGCGGTACAGAATCTCCAGCATCCCCTGAAGCCGCGCCATTTCGCTGCGCACGCCGGCCTGGTCTCCGCTCCGGCGCAACCGGGCGATATAAGCGCTGTAAAGCTCCACGGCGGCCGAGGCGACTTCCGGTGTATTCGGGTACCATGCCAGCAGATGGTCGGCCAAAGCCAGAGCCTGTTCGAGCGACTGCCTGTCCTGTTGCGCGAACCGTGTCTGGGTGCCCAGTCTCCGGCTCATCAGGTCGACGAACGCCAATGAAAACTCCATGCGGTCGGGATGCTGTTTCGCAAGTTCGCCGAGGATTTCCGGCGGGTTCGGATCAATGCCCGGGATCGGATCGGACGATGCCAGACCGGGCTGCGTTTCCAGCAGAAGGACATACTGGTACAGATAGTCCGGGTTCTCCGGTTCGGCCTGCAGAAGCGCATGCAGAAGTGTGAACGCCGCATCATATTCGCCGAGCGACTGATACGCCCGGACCGCCTCGCAGGATTGCGGATAATCCTCGATGACCTGACGGGACAGCTGCCCCGCCTGAACGGTTTTTCCCTGCTGGCGGAGCGCCGCGGCAAGCAGGTTCAGCGTGGCGGCGTCGGTCCGGAGTTCGGAGGCACGCCGGAACGCGTTTTCCGCGAGCGGGTAGTTGCCGGACCGCATGGCCGCCGTGCCGATCATCAGGTTGATGTCCGCGATCTCCGACTGCGGCAGATTGCGCTGTTCGGCGATGTCCTGATAATACGGCATCAGGCGGGAAAGAAGTTCGCTCCCGCTCGAAGTCGGTGTGCGGTGTTCGATGTGGGCGAAAATATCGGTCAACGCCGCATTTGCCGCCGCGGCGTTCTTTTCGGCCAGTTTCAGCGCGGAATGGGTGCGCACATAACCGACCGTCACGGAGACGGCGAACGCCATGATCGCGGTCAGCGCCAGCAGGCTCAGAGCCGCCACGGCGGGCTTGCGTTTCGCCCAGAGCCGGAACCGGCGGAACGCCGACGTATTGGCAGCCGAAACGGGTTCGTGATGGAGAAAATGCTCAATGTCCGCCGCGACTTCCGCCATGCCCGGATACCGTGCCGACGGATCGAAGCTGATGCAGCGGTCGATGATCGCCGCGAGATCGGGCTCGGAGCATTGCAGCGGCGGGAGCGGACCGGCGCAAATGCGGTCGATCAGTTTCTGAGGATTCTGTTCCGACAGGACCGGAGCATGCGTGATGAGTTCGTACATGGTCACGCCGAACGAATACTGGTCTCCGGCAAAAGACTTGATGCCGTGTTTGAGGCGTTCCGGCGCCATGTAGCGCAGCGTCCCGCTCCGCATACCGGTTTTGCCCGGCTTCCCGACCATGTCCTTCAGCACGAACGCCAGCCCGAAGTCGCCGATATGGATCTCTCCCTGCGTGTCCAGCAGCAGGTTCGCCGGCTTCACGTCACAGTGCAGGACGCCGCAACGGTGAGCGTAGGCGAGCGCACGTGCGGCCTGAAGCCCCAGACGCGCGATCTCGCGCGGTGCGTTCGTCCCGTAATGGTTCAGCCCGGTGCCGTTGATCAGCTCCATGGCATAATAGCACCGGTCGGCGCTGACGCCCGCGTTGTAGATCTTCACGATGTTCGGATGGTGGAGCATCGCGATCAC
>ONXY01000480.1 GCA_900321945.1 uncultured Eubacteriales bacterium
GCTTCCGTTTCCGCCCAGAAGGGCAAAGATTTCCCCCTTCCGGACCGAAAAACCGGCCGACCGCAGAACGTCCTTTCCGTCCCGGGAAAACCGGAACCGGACCTCCCGGAAGCGAAGGGCCTCCTCCGGGGCTTCGTTTCCTTCCGGCCGGCGTTCTTTTCTCCCGGCGCAGCTGTCCGGGGACATCCCGGAATCCCGCCGCGCCGTCTCCGGATTGTCCGCGGAAAGCTCCTTCAGTCCGGATATCAGCCATGTCCGGCCTTCCCCGGCGTTCAGAGGGCATTCTCCCCGTTTTCCCATACCGCGCCAGATCCTCGCCGCCGCCGGCAGAGCTCCCTCCGCCGCGCCGCTGGGCCGGGTTTCCCCGCAGATTCTCCGGGGTTCCCCCTCCGCCGTAATCCGGCCCGCTTCCATCAGAATCAGGCGGTCCGCCCGGTCCAGAACGTCCTCAAGCCGGTGCTCCGCCATCAGAATGGTCATGCCCGTCTCGCGGTGGAGCCGCTCCAGCATCGAGAAGAAATTTCTGGCCGAGATGGGATCCAGTCGGGCGGCGGGTTCGTCCAGAAGCAGCAGCTTCGGCTCCGCCGCCGTCACCGCAGCCAGGTTCAGCAGCTGCTTCTGCCCGCCGGACAGGCGGTCCGTCCGGGCGTCCATGTATTCCTCCAGGCCGAAAAACTGCGCGGTTTCCGCCACCCGGCGGCGCATCTCCGTCTCCGGAACGCCCAGGTTTTCGAGTCCGAACGCCAGCTCGTGCCACACCCGGTCCGTCACGATCTGCTGTTCCGGCCGCTGAAAAACGAATCCGACGGACTCCGCCGCCTCCCGGTCCGAAAACGTTCCGGTCTCCCGGCCGCGGAAAAGGATGCGCCCCCGGAGTTCCCCCCGAGGCGCCAGTTCCCTTTTGATCAGGGTCAGCAGCGTGGTCTTCCCGCATCCGGTTCCCCCGGTCAGCAGCGCGAATTCCCCTTCGCGCAGGCGCAGGTTCACCCCGCGCAGGACCGGCTCCTCCGCTCCGGCGTAGGTAAAGCTCAGATTCTCGATCGCAAGGTTTTCCATTTCCACCTGTCCTTTATCTCCAGAAGCGAGGGAACCGCGCACAGCGCCGCGAAGGCGGCGTATGCCGCCACTCCCGCGGCGCCGGCTTCCGGAACCTTCAGCTCCGGGTACCACGTCCATCCGGTCCGCCCGGCCGCCCATGCGGCGCAGAAGGCCGCGGTCAGCCCCAGGCACAGAACCGTCAGCGCCGTGTCCGCCCTTTCCCACGGATACGGGCTGTACCGGGTGCGTTTTCCGCACCCGTAGCCCCTGGCGGCCATGCTGTCCGCCGTGGTCACGCCGTTCTCCAGCCCCCACGTCGCCATGCCGTCCATCACCCGCAAAGCGCCGCGCAGACGGTCGATCCCGTTTTCCTCCCGGATCAGGCCCAGGCCTTTCTGGGCCTCCCGGACGCGGGCCGCCTGCTCCCGGAAGAGCGGAACGTACCGGAGCGCCATGCACAGGATCAGCGATATTTTCGGGCTCAGCCGCCCCGTCACCGTCTCCAGCTTCTCCGTATCCATCACCCGGGTAAAGCACCGGGCCCAGACCAGCGCCGAGGCGATGAGACCGCCCATCGTCAGACCGTAGAGCGCCGCCTCCAGCGTCACGGGGTTCCGGTTCAGGAAAAACAGCACCGTCCGCCCGTTATGGTTGAACAGCGGATTGATGATCCCGCTGCCCGCCGTCAGCGCGGAATACAGGCACAGGCTCTTCCAGGGAACGTCCTCTTCCAGCAGGCAGTAAAACAGCATGCCCGAAAGCAGCCCGATCCCCGCGGTGACCGGATTGACCCCGAAAACGGCCGGCAGCAGCACGCAGGCGAAAACCGCGCACGCGCACCCGGGATGCCGGTTCCTCAGGCTCATTCCGTCCGCCTCCTTTTCCGCCTGCTACTGATCTTTCCCCAGGTTCCGGGTGTAGACCCATTCCACCCGGTCCCCCGTCTGCAGCCGGTACTGGCTGCAGCCCACGTCGGCGAACACGCCGTTCACCCGGTACATCCAGCCCGACAGATTCCCGAAATCATATTCGTACAGATATCCGATTCCCCGGACGTACGCCCCCGCCGCGGTTCCGTCGTACTCCATCTGGATCCTGTGGGTTCTCGTGGCCTCCAGCAGCTGATCGAAGGCGGTGTCCCCTTCCGCCACGGGAAGCATTTCCTCCGCCAGGATGATCCCGTCCGCCGGCGCGTACGCGTTTTCCCCCGCGACGGCGCCGCACCGGATGGATATCCAGGTCTCCGTGTTCCGCTCCCGGCCGCTCCCGCCTCCGTTCCCGGCGTAGTATCCCTCCGGGCTCTGGATCTCCGTCCCGGCGGTCAGCGCCGCCAGCAGCAGCGCCGTCAGCAGCGGAAAAACGTAGCTCCGCCAGTTCCGTTTCTTCCGCAGCAGGGCCAGGATCCAGCTGAAAACCGTCAGAATCCCGATCCCGGTATAAATCCATCCCCTGACGGAGAACCCCTCCGGCGGAAGCCCGCTCCCCTCCGCGTTTCCGGCAGGCTCCTCCGGAAACCTGAACAGGTAGTAGGGTCCGCCGCCGGAAAGCATCTCCCGGTAACCCGCCAGCGCGTAAAAGCACTGCACCGTGGCAGTATCGTTCTTTCTTCCGCTCTGCAGGTCGTGCGCGAAGCCTTCCCCGGGCACGCGGAAGCGCATCATCGCGTCCAGAACGCTTCCGCCGCTTTTCACGAACCGGGGATCCGCCGCTCCGTCGATTCCCAGATCGCTCAGGGCCAGCAGCACCTGGGCGCAGCTTTCCGCGCTCTCCATTCCCATGCCCAGAAAGCCGCCGTTTTCCAGCTGAACGGCGGACAGGGCGGCCACGCCCCGCCCGGCCGCCTCCCCGGCCCGGGCGTCCTCTTCCCTTAACGGCGCCAGCGCCTGCAGCGTCATGGCGGTGCAGTCCACGTCGCAGTCCGTGCCGATCACGGCCCAGCCCCCGTCCGCCAGCTGCAGGTCCAGGATCTTTTCCAGCGTCCGCTCCCGGTTTTCCGGCGTTCCGGCTCCGTTGTTCATCAGGTGCAGCCCGAAGACCAGGGCCATCAGGGCGTCTTCCTCCGCCGCCCGGTCCGCGGTCTCTCCGATCACCGGGTTCCGGCTGCCCAGCGCCTGCAGCGTCAGGGCCATCCTTTCCTGACGGGTGACGGATCCGCCTTCGGAAGCGGCGGCCTTCTCCTCCAGCGCTCTCCGGGGCCTGGTCCAGTCGGCCCGGATGCCCAGATGTCTCAGGGCGGTCAGATACCATCCCCCCAGACCGTCCGCGTTCTCCGTCAGGAAACCGTCCGTCCATTCCTGAACGGTCTGTCCCGCCGTCTGCTCCGCCAGAACCGCGTCGATGACCGCCCCGGGCTCCGGAGCGGGCTCTCCCCGGGCGCTGA
>ONXY01000488.1 GCA_900321945.1 uncultured Eubacteriales bacterium
GAAGGAAGCGCGCTCGCGGTTCAGGCCGCCGGGGCCCAGGGCCGACAGGCGGCGCTTGTGGGTCAGCTCGGCCAGCGGGTTGGGCTGATCCATGAACTGGCTCAGCTGGGAGGAGCCGAAAAACTCCTTGATCGCCGCGCTGACGGGACGGATATTGATCAGGTCTCCGGGCTTGATGTCGCTGGCGTCCTGGATGCTCATCCGCTCCCGGACCACCCGCTCCAGCCTGCTCAGGCCGATGCGGATCTGGTTCTGCAGCAGCTCTCCCACGCTGCGCAGCCGGCGGTTGCCCAGATGATCGATATCGTCCGTTGTGCCGATGTCGTAGGGCAGCCCCAGCATATAGCTGACGGAGGAGATAATGTCGTCCGGAATGATGTGCTTGGGCACAAGCGCGGCCACGTTCTCCTTCACCGCGTCGAACAGCTGGTCCGGCTCCACGCTCTCCATGATGCTCTGAAGCGTGGGGAAATGAACCATTTCCACGATGCCCGCGTCCTTCGGGTCGAAGGGCAGGTACTGGGAGGCGTCCACGAAATGGTTTCCCACCACGCGGCGGGTTTCTCCCTCGACGTCGATGTCCACGGTGTTGATGCCCGCGTTCTGAATCGTCCACGCCGTTTCCAGGTCGATTTCCCCGCCCTTTTTCACCAGCACCTCGCCGGTCTGGGGGTTCACGATATCCGCGGCGGCCTTGTGGTTGTGGATCCGGGTCGCGATGGCAAGCTTCTTATTGTATTTGTACCGGCCGACGCGCATGAGGTCGTACCGCTTGGGATCGAAGAACAGGCTGTTGAACAGGTTTGTCGCGCTTTCGAGGCTGGCGGGCTCGCCGGGCTTCTGCCGCTTGTAGATCTCGATAAGCCCCTCCTCGCGCGTCTTGGCGTTGTCGCCCTTCTGGATCGTGGCGTTCAGCCGGGCGTCGTCGCCCATTACGTCCAGAATCTCCTGATCCGTCCCCAGCCCGAGCGCCCGCAGGATCACGGTGATGGGCAGCTTGCGCGCGCGGTCGATCCGGACCCACAGCACGTCGTTGGAATCGGTTTCATATTCCAGCCAGGCGCCGCGGTTCGGAATGATCTGAGAGGAATAGAGAGCCTTTCCGGCCTTGTCCCTGGCCATGTCGAAATACACGCCGGGGGAGCGGACGAGCTGGCTTACGATGACGCGTTCCGCGCCGTTAATGATAAAGGTTCCATGTTCGGTCATCAGGGGGAAATCGCCCATGAATACGTCGGATTCCTTGATCTCGCCGGTTTCACGGTTTTTCAGCCGGACAAAAATCTTCAGCGGCGCCGCGTAGGTCAGGTCTCTTTCCCTGCAGCGGGCCACGGAGTTTTTCGGTTCTTCCAGAGAGTAGTCCACAAATTCCAGAACAAGATTTCCGTTGTAGTCCGTAATCGGCGAAACGTCGCTCAGGACTTCGCGGAGATCGGTATCGAGAAAGCGCTGATAGGAGTTTTTCTGAACCTCGATCAGGTTTGGCATCTCCAGTACCTCGCCGATCCGCGAAAAGCTCATCCGCTTCCGGAGTTTCCCCATTTGGACCTCATGTACCATGGAATCAATCACCCCTTAATTCTGTCCGCCCAGTGCGTGGCTGCCGTGGAATTTTGTCCTTGCTTTTTTTCCCGAACATGGGTACAATAACAAAGCACAAAAATGCAACCCAGCATCGAAACGATACTGATGCAATCATAAATTTTATCATAGATAAATGTGCTTGTCAACAGTTTCCGGGCGGAGGATAAAATTTTCCCGTTTTCGGACCGGCGCGGGCTCCCGGCTTTCCGCCGTCCCCGCCTTCCGGAAAAAACGGTTTTCCGGAATCTCCCCCGTATTTGTTCCGCCGGCAGAAAGGAACTCATGAAGAAAAAGACCGCTCCGTTCCTTTTCACGTTTCTCCTGATTCTTGTACTGACGCAGTCCGCGGCGGCTTCCCCCGCGGAATTTCTTCTGAATCTGCTGCGGAATGCCGCCGCGGAATATCTGCACCGGCAGGCGGAGGCGGCCGAGCCTCCGAAGGTCATCGACCGCATAAACAACCCGGAATCCTATCCGGACTTTGCGTTTCCCGAAGACGCGGATCTTCTTGAGATCTGGTTCCCCGCCGTCCGGGACCAGGACGCGGCCGTTTTTCTTTATCAGGGACAGGTCTGGATGCTGGACTGCGGCGACGAGCGCGCGAAGGATGAGATCGTTCCTCTGCTTCGCTTCATGAATATTGAGCAGATCGACAGAATGATCAACACCCATCCCCATCACGACCACATCAACGGACTGTACGCCGTGGACGCGGAAGTTCCCGTCCGGGAACTGATGATCTGCTTCCCGGGGGATATCACTAAGCACATGACGGCCGCGATGGAATACTGCAAGGGCAGCGGCATCTCCGTTTCCACGTATGCCGACGAATCCGTTCTCGGCATGGGGGACGGTCTGGTCTCCTTCCTGGCATGGCTGAAGGCCGACGAGAAGGAAAGCCTTAACGACCGCAGCGCGCAGTTCATGGTCTCCTACGGAGACTGCAGCATTCTTTTCATGGCCGATCTGGAATGGGCCGGAATGAATCAGCTTTTCGATTCTCTGTCTCCGGAGGATCTGAAGGCGGATATTCTCCGGTATCCCCATCACGGCAAAAGCCGGATGCTGGATCCGCTGTTTGACGCAATCAGCCCGGCGCTGACCGTCATCACCAACACCTCCCGTATTTTCGAGATTAAATCCTCCACGAAGTTTCTGGACAACAAGCACGCCGCTGCGGCTTACACGCACCGTCCGCATTCCGTTCTGCGCCTGCGGACGGACGGCCGTCACTGGCTCTGCGATCAGGTTCCGTTTGAAACCCCCTCCGTTCCGGAGGACGGTGAGAACCCGGATCCGTCCGCGCAGCCCGGTTCCGCGGAAGAGGAATAGCCCGCGTCCGCGCTCTCCGGACGGTCCGGAATCCGTTTTCTCCTTTTCCCCGCATCTGTGTTTCAGGCATTCCCGCCGACCGAAGAAAGGAGCGGAACGTTATGGAAGCGTTGTCCGGAACCCCCAGCGAGGAGGCCGTCCAGGAATACGTCGATATCTTTCAGAAAATCGACTGGAAAACCGGGCTGACCGGTCTGGGCATTCTGGTGTTCGGGCTCGTCGCGGTCCGGCTGATCCTCCGCCTTGTGGAAAAGGCGCTCAAAGCCTCCCGCGTTCCTCCCACGCTGCACACCATGATCCGGACGCTCCTGCGCATTCTTCTGGATCTGGTCGTGTTTCTTTCCGCCGCGAACGCGATCGGCATACCGATCACTTCCTTTATTACCCTGCTGGGGCTTGCCGGCCTGGCCGTTTCTCTGGCGCTGCAGGGCATCCTGGGCAACCTGGCCGGCGGGTTTATCATTCTGGCCAGCCATCCCTTTGAGGTGGGACACTTCATCGAGCATGACGGCGTTCTGGGAACGGTGCGGGAAATCCGGACGCTGCACACCCGTATCGAGACTCCGGACGGCAGAATGGTTTATATCCCGAACAGCAGCCTGTCCGGGGCCCGGATCATCAATTTCAGCGAAACGGGAAAGCGCCGCGTGGAGATCGGCGTTTCCGCTTCCTACCGGAACAGTCCCGACCAGGTCCGGGCCGCCGTCCTGGACGCGGCCGGACGTACGGAAGGCGTTCTGTCCTCCCCGGCCCCGGTGGTTTTCCTGGACAGCTACGGCAGTTCGGATATCCGTTACGTTCTCTGGGTCTGGGTTGAGAGCGCGAATTTCCTCTCCGTCAAACAGGCGCTGAGCGAACGCATGTACGCCGCCTTCGCCGCGCATAACGTGGAAATGACCTATCCCCATCTGAACGTTCATATGAAGCAGAACTGAGAAACCCGCCCGCTTTTCAGGGTCCGGAATCCTGAAAAACGGGCGGATCCGTTAATATGTCTGGAGGGTGTGAGCATGGCGATGAAGGAGAGGCCTCCCGTCCGGGATGCCGCCGGCGGAAAATGCTGGGAGCACGCGTTTGATCAGTTCTTTCTCAAGGTCTATGTACCGGACAGCAGCCTGGACGGGCAGATCAACAACTACGGTTTCCGCGCGCCGCTGCTGCTCGTGTTTGAGGAGGAGCGGCAGGATATGGACGCCGCGGTGAGTTTCGCCCGGAAGAGCGGGCTGGCTGAAATCGCCGCGGGCGCGGATTCCGCCGTGCTTTTCGTATATCCCTCCGCGGAAGGCGGCTGGGCCGGAGCGGACGAAAGCCTTTATGCGTCCCTGATCGCCGAAATCAAAATGATCCAGGTCTACCGGGACGGCATCGTCGAGGACTGGGACTTCTTCTCCCGGACCTTCAGGGGATATTTCGTGCGCGGCGCCGTTTTCCGCGCGGACGTCTACAGCTTCGGCGCTTCGGCGGACTACGTCGCGAAGAACCTTCTCAGGACGCTGCGCGGCGAGTATCTCTGGGGGCCCGGGGAAATCACGCCCGCGATGTGCTCCATGGAGCGCCTGAGCGTCGTGCCGGACGTACGCCGCAGGGATATCGCGGTGATCAGCGTCGGAAACGGCGCGGAGATCAACCGGGCTTTTGACGGCTGTGAAAACCTGCTGGTCCGGGATGCCGCCGATTACGCCGCGGACTATGCTTCCTTCGTCCGGAAGTTTAAAATGTGGTGCGGCAGGATCGAACTCGAGCCCGACTTCGCGGCGCTGGGCATGACGGAGGAGGCGGGAAGCGCCGACGTCGAGGTGTCTCCCGGCGGGAGAAGTCCGTTTCAGAATCAGAAAACCCACCGCGTCGGATATTTCGCCTATTACCGCGCCGGCCTTTTCGATAAGGGGCCGGTTCCGCTGGTAATCGGCTTCCACGGCGGCGGGGATTCCTCCATGTATCTGACCTATGTCGCCGGCTGGTGGGAAATCGCGCGGAAATACGGCTTTCTGTTTGTTTCGGTGGAAAACCATCAGTTTGTCACGGCGGCGGAAGCGGTGGAACTGATCGGGATCCTGAAAAACCGCTACGACATTGACCCGCACAGGATCTATGCCACCGGCTTTTCCATGGGCAGCGGGAAAACCTGGGACCTTTTCCAGGAATTCCCGGACGTTTTCGCCGGCGTCATGCCGGTCAGCGCGCTTTTCCCGGTCTATACCACGTTCTTCGGCGAACCCGTTACGGACCGCCTGAACAAAACCGTCCCGGTTCCCGTATTCTACTCCGGCGGCGAGGAATCCCATCTTCCCGAGCTTCCCTGCCACGCGGCCACAGCGCTGGAGCGCGTGCGGTATGTGGCGGAGGTGAACCGCCTGAAGGCGGATTTCGGCGGGGTTTCCTTTGATGAAAGGGACGGCTGGGAAAACCCCGTCTGGGGTCTTTCCGGAAACCGGGTCGAGAAAATCTTCGATCCCTCCCGGGGCAGCACGCTGACCGTGCATTATTACGACAGTACGGACGGCGTCTGCCGGACGGCGTTCGCCAGCGTCAGCGGGCAGGTCCACGAGTGCCGTCCGCACAGCTGCGAAGCCGCCTGGAAATTCATTTCGCGGTTCCGCCGGTAATCCGTTCCGGACAGCGAAAACCCCCTCCGACCGGGAGGGGGTTTTCTGTTCTGTCCGTATCCGTCCTTTACGCGAAAGCGCGGATCCGGATGATTCCGGGAATCCCGGCCAGGTGATCCAGCGCGGTCTGGGACGGAAGGCTCGGCACGTCCATGACCGTCACGGCCATGTCCTTTTTGCTCCTGTTGACCAGGTTTTCGATGTTGATGCCTTCCTTCGCCGCCGCGGCGGAAATGGTGCTGATCATGTTCGGAATATTCTCGTGAAGCACCAGCACACGGGCCGCTTCCGGCGCCCCGAGCTGAACCTCCGGGAAGTTCACGCTGTTGTGAATGCTGCCGACCTCCAGGTAGTCCCGGATCTCCGCCGCCGCCATGCGGGCGCAGTTCTCCTCGCTCTCCGGGGTGCTGGCGCCGAGATGCGGAATGCAGACCACCTTGTCAGTGCCGAGCATCTCGTCGCTGGGGAAGTCCGTCACGTAGCTGCTGAGCTTTCCGGAAGCCAGCGCTTCCTTCACGGCCGCTGCGTCCGCCAGCTCGCCCCGGCTGAAGTTCAGGATGCCCGCGCCGTCCTTCATTTTCGCGATCATTTCGGCGTTCAGGGAGCCGCGGGTCTTGTCGTTCAGCGGAATATGGAACGTCACGTAGTCGGCCTGGGCCAGCACGTCGTCCGCGGACGCGGCGCGGTGAATGCTGGTGCTGAGGCTCCAGGCGCTCTCCACGGAAATGAAGGGATCGTAGCCCACGACGTACATGCCCAGTCCGCGGCTCGCGGCGTTGGCCACGATCGCGCCGATGGCGCCCAGGCCGATCACGCCGAGGGTCTTCCCGCGCATTTCGGGACCCACGAACTGGCTCTTCCCTTTTTCAACCAGCTTGGCCACTTCGGCTCCCTGGCCCTTCAGGGTCTTCGCCCACTCGATTCCTCCCGCGATGTTGCGGCCGCTCATGAGCAGCCCCGCGATCACCAGCTCCGCCACGGCGTTGGCGTTGGCGCCCGGCGTGTTGAAAACGACGATGCCGCTCTTCGAGCAGCGGTCGATCGGAATATTGTTCACCCCGGCTCCGGCGCGGCCGATGGCCTTCAGCCCGGCCCCGAACTCCATGTCGTGCATGGCTGCGGAGCGGACCAGAATCGCGTCCGGCGCGGTCTCTTCCTTACTGACGGCGTACTGGTCGTTCAGCTGCGTATGAATGACGTCGGAAATGGCGTTCAGCGTCAGAATCTTGTACATCAGGCGTTCTCCTTCTCAAAGCTCTTCATGAAGTCCACCAGTTTCTTCACGCCTTCCATGGGCATGGCGTTGTAGATGCTGGCGCGCATGCCGCCGACGGTGCGGTGCCCCTTCAGATTCACCAGGCCCTGAGC
>ONXY01000479.1 GCA_900321945.1 uncultured Eubacteriales bacterium
CCCTGAAACATGCTGTAGATCATGCTGACTCCTTTCCGCAAAACGGAGCTTCCCGTTCTGCTCTGACTTCTGACTTGGCGCCGCGGAAGGCGGGAACGCCTGCCGGCGGTTAAAACGGCGGGAATATCTGCCCTCAGGGAAACCGGCGGAAAGATCTGCCGTGGATACACCGGCGGAGGCATGCCGGTCCGCGCGTAAACCGGCGGAAAGATCTGCCCGTGGATACACCGGCGGGGGCATGCCGGTCCGCGGCTGAAACTTGACCTGCCGGGCATTCTGCAATATAGTCTAACAGTAAATACGCGGCGGCAGCCGGAGGATGAAAGAGATGCAGATATTTAATTATGACAGCCCGCTGATGCAGTTTTTCAGTTTCCTGAGCAGACTGACGCTGCTGAATATCGTCTGGTTTCTCGGGTGCCTGCCCGTCGTCACGGCCGGAGCTTCGACCGTGGCCCTCTACTATTCCGTGGACCAGCTCCGCATGGGGGATACCGCCGTCTGGAAGAATTTCCGCATCGGCTGGAAGCGCCACTGGAAGAAGGCCACTCCCGTCTGGCTTCTGTTCGCCCTGATTCTGTTCGCGTTTTTCTACGACTATTTCAGTCTGACGGATCAGAAGATCTGGGGGAATCCCGTGATCGTGGTGCTGGCCGTCATCAGCCTGGTCACCACCGTGCTGACGGCTCTGTGGGTCTATCCGGTGATGATCAATTTCCGCGGGACCGTCATGGAGCTGATCGGCAACGCGTTCATCTTCGCGTTCATGTACGCGCCTATCACCCTCGCCGGCGCGGCCATGTACGCCGGCCTGTTCTGGCTGGTCATGAATCATCGGGTGATCGGAGGCGTCGTGATCGTGTTCGCGGAGGCCCTGATCGTGTATGTGACGCTGCTTCTCGACGAGAGGGCGTTCCGGAAGTACCGCGGCGATACGGGGAAACAATGAGGGAAGCACCGCGAAGACACGCGGAGACCGGGTGCGCACAGGCAGCCGGGAGAACCATCAGAATAACCATCAGAATAACAATCAGAATAACAATCGGACAAACAATATAAGAAAACAAAGACCACAAAGAAATAACCCGGAAAATGCCGGCAAGGCCGGGAGATCCGCGAAGCAGTTCCGCGTATCTCCCGGCCCGTTTTTTATGACTCCAGCTCTTTGGGATCCACCTGCTCGGCGTGGTCGGCGACCCAGTCCATGACCAGCTCGCGGACGGCCATGCGGTCCACGTAGGCCTCGTTCGGGGCGTCCCCCTGCAGCTCCTCGACGGAGTCGAAGCCGAGGTTCTCCGCCAGCGCTTCCTTCTCCGCGGCCAGAATCTCCGCGGACAGATCCAGCCCCTCGGTCTCGGCGATCAGCTGCGCCACCAGGTTCTCGAGGACGTTGGACTCGGCGGCGGAGGCCGCCTCCTCCTCGAAGTGCTCCGGACTGATTTTCATCGCCTCGAGGAATTCGTCGAAGCTCATCTCGTAGAAATCCGCTCCCTGCTGATAATAAGCGTAGAAGGAATCCTTTTCTTCCTGAATCAGCTCCTCGGGGTACTGTTTGACCGAGGAGGAGGCGAGAACAGACTGCCACACCTTGTCCCGGATCTCCTTCATCAGGTAGTCCCGGTTGTTGTTCTCCAGCACCCCGCGGATCTCTTCGCGGTACTCGTCCACCGTCTCGGACTCCGCCGATACCTTCCGGACGAAGTCGTCCGTCAGCCGGGGAAGCCGTACCTCCTCGACCTTCTTCAGGGTGACGTGGAACACGGCCGTCTTTCCTGCCAGCTCGGGAACGGCGTAGGTGTCGGAATAGGTGTGCTCCACGTCCCAGCTGTCCCCGGCGGCGTGCCCGACGGCCGACGTATCGAAGCCCTTGAACACGGTGTTGTCGCCGATGATCGTCGTGTAATCGGAGGCGCTCCCGGCGGGGTACTCCTCGCCGCCGGCGCTTATGGTGTAGTCGAGAGTGACCGCGTCGCCTTCCTCCGCCGCGCGGCTGACTTCGTTCCGCTCCGAGAAGCCCTTCAGTATGAGGGCGATATTGTTGTCGACGGCCTCGTCCGTGATGGTCGGAAGGCCTTCGACCCGGGCGACCTTGACGCCGTCGTACTGTCCGACGACGACGTATTCGTTTTCGGCGGCCCCGGCGGCCTC
>ONXY01000477.1 GCA_900321945.1 uncultured Eubacteriales bacterium
CAGGAACAGGAACGCGGCATCACGATCACTTCCGCCGCCACCACCTGCTTCTGGCACGATCCCCATGATCCCGACAACAAGGATAAGCAGTACCGGATCAACATCATCGACACGCCCGGCCACGTGGACTTCACGGTTGAAGTCGAGCGCAGCCTGCGGGTGCTGGACGGCGCGGTGAGCGTCTTCTGCGCCAAGGGCGGTGTGGAACCCCAGAGCGAGACCGTCTGGAAACAGGCGGAAACCTACCGGGTTCCCCGCATGGCCTACGTGAACAAGATGGATATTACCGGCGCCAACTTCTTCCGCGTCGTGGACATGATGAAGGAGCGTCTCGGCGCCAACGCGGTGCCGATCCAGCTGCCCATCGGAGCGGAGAACACCTTCCGGGGAATCGTCGACCTGGTCCGTATGCGGGCCGAAGTGTATTACGACGATCTCGGACAGGACGTCCGGGATGAGGAAATTCCCGAGGATATGCGGGAAATCGCGGGGGAATACCGGGCGAATCTGATCGAAAAGGTCGCCGAAACGGACGACCTGCTGATGGAGAAGTATCTGGAAGGCGAAGAGCTGACCGAAGAGGAAATCCGTTCGGCGATCCGCAAGAGCACGGTAGCCTGCACGATGAACCCCGTTCTGTGCGGCACCAGCTACCGCAACAAGGGCGTGCAGCCCCTGCTGGACGCGGTGATCGACTATATGCCGAGCCCGCTGGATATCCCGGCCATTCAGGGTACGGATCCCAGGGATCCGGAAAAGACCATGGAACGCCATCCCAGCGACAGCGAGCCCTTCTCCGCGCTGGCCTTCAAGATCATGGTGGATCCTTTTGTCGGCAAGCTGGCCTTCTTCCGGGTTTATTCCGGAACGCTGACGTCCGGCAATTACGTCATGAACTCCACCAAGCAGAAGCGGGAACGGATCAGCCGGATCATGCTGATGCACGCCAATCACCGGGAAGAGGTGGACACCATCTATACCGGCGAGATTGCCGGCGCCGTCGGACTGAAGGATACGACCACGGGCGACACGCTCTGCGACGAAGGGAAGCAGATCATTCTGGAAAGCATGATCTTCCCGGAACCCGTTATAGAAGTCGCCATCGAGCCCAAGACCCGGGCCGGTCAGGAAAAGATGACCTACGCCCTGCAGCGGCTCGCTGAAGAGGATCCCACGTTCAAGACCTACACCAATCACGAGACCGGACAGACGATCATTGCCGGAATGGGCGAGCTTCATCTGGAGATCATCGTGGACCGCCTGCTGCGGGAGTACAAGGTGGAGGCGACGGTCGGCAAGCCTCAGGTTACCTACAAGGAAACCATCCGGAAGCCCGCGAAGGCCGAAGGACGGTACGTCCGGCAGACCGGCGGCCACGGCCAGTACGGTCACTGCTGGATCGAAATCGAACCTCAGGAGCCCGGCAAAGGCTATGAATTCGAAAGCCGGATCGTGGGCGGCGTGATTCCGAAGGAATTCATCGGCCCGATCGATCAGGGAATTCAGGAAGCGGCCAAGGCCGGCGCGGTCGCGGGCTACGAAGTGGTCAACTTCAAGGCCGCCGTGACCGACGGCTCCTATCACGAGGTGGACTCCTCCGAAATGGCGTACAAGATCGCCGCGTCCATGGCTTTCAAGGAAGCCGTGCGCAAAGCGGATCCCTGCCTGATGGAGCCCGTCATGAAAGTGGAGATCATCGTTCCCGACCAGTACCTGGGCGACGTGATGGGCAATGTGACCAGCCGCCGCGGCCGGGTGGACGGCACCGAAATCCGGGGTCAGGACCAGATCATCCACGCCTTTGTTCCGCTGAGCGAGATGTTCGGTTACACCACCGATCTCCGCTCCCGCACCCAGGGCCGGGGCATGTTCACCATGCAGTTCGACCATTACGCCGAGGTGCCGAAGAGCGTGGCGGAAAAGATTATCGGCAAGAGAGAGTATTGATTTTTTTCCATCCCTGAAACAGAGATGAAGGAGGGAAACCCCAATGGCTAAAGGAAAGTACGAGCGTACCAAACCCCATGTGAACATCGGCACGATCGGTCACGTGGACCACGGCAAGACGACCCTGACGGCGGCGATCACGATGACGCTGGCCCTGAAGGGCGAAGCGCAGGCCATGCGGTACGATGAAATCGACAAGGCGCCCGAAGAGAAGGCGCGCGGCATCACGATCAACACCGCTCACGTTGAATATGAGACGAAGAACCGTCACTATGCGCACGTGGACTGCCCCGGACACGCTGACTATGTGAAGAACATGATCACTGGCGCGGCGCAGATGGACGGCGCGATTCTGGTTGTGTCCGCTCCGGACGGCCCGATGCCCCAGACGCGGGAGCACATTCTGCTGGCCCGTCAGGTGGGCGTGCCCTACATCGTCGTGTTCATGAACAAGACGGACATGATGGACGATGAAGAGCTGCTGGAGCTGGTCGAAATGGAAATCCG
>ONXY01000475.1 GCA_900321945.1 uncultured Eubacteriales bacterium
ATCCAGGCAGTATTCCAGCGTCGGCCGCGCTCCGCTGTCGCTCCATCCCCAGAGAGTGCCCACCCGGGTCGCCCCGGAGGTGCTGCCGGAGAAGACGCAGCCCCGCAGCGTCGTATCGGAAGATCCGCCGTGGCCGATGATGCCGCCGCAGTGCGAGCCCGTGCAGTTTACGCCTGCGCTGATCTCGCAGTTTTCAATCAGGTTGCTGCCGACAGCTCCGGCTACCAGGCCCGCGCTGTGGTTGCCGCCGGTCACCGTTCCTTCCACCCTCAGGTTCCGGATGGTCGCCCCGTTGATGGCGCTGAAAGGTGCGGCCGCGCTCTCCGCGCTCAGGCTGACCGTCAGGATATATCCGCCGCCGTCGAAGGTACCCCTGAACCGGTTCCCGCCGGTGCCGAGCATCGTCGTGACGGAAATGTTCCCCGTCAGCAGGAAGTGTTTGCCCGCCGTGCTGAGGTTCTCCGCCGTGGCCAGGGTGTCCCAGTCCTCGGCGCTGCGGATCTTCCAGGGATTGTCCGCCGTGCCGCTGCCCTCAAACAGGTCGTCGGACCGGACTGAAATCACGGAGGGCTCCTCCGCCATCGTCAGCCGGTATCCGGCATCCGTCAGGACCAGCGTGCCGGAGGAAGCGGTGTAGCGCACAACCGGGCCCTCCGCCGGCAGATCGCATCCCGGCGTCAGGGAAACGGTATCGCCTGCTCCCGCGAGGAATACGCCTTCATAAACCATACCCGCGGAATACGCCGTGATGCCGCTGACGGAGTATTCCGTGCCAAGGCCGAAGTCCAGCGTGACGCCCTCTCCGGCCGTCACGGAGTATCCCCGCTGTCCCTGATTGTTGACCGCAGGCTCCAGGAAACAGCTGTTCTCAAGGGTGACCGTGCAGCCGGAAGCCAACCGGACGAAGTTCTGGGAATCGGCGGCGTCATACGCGGACGGCGCGCTCAGGCTGTTGCGGATGGTGACGCTGTTGCGGGCATAGGCCACAAAGCCGCCGCAGTGCGTGGTTTCCGTTCCGGTGATCGCGCCGTCGAACAGGCAGCCGTTCATCGTCAGGCTGCCGCCCTCGGCGATGACGCTGACGAAGCCGGCATGGGACCCGTCGCCGCTGTGGGTGGAGGTGATGGTTACGGAGGACCGGCAGTTCGTGATGCTGCACGCCCCCAGCGCGTTGGCCGCCAGGCCCGCCGCCCAGCGGTTTCCGGTCCGGATGCTCCCCGCGATGTGCAGGTTGCTGATCTCCGCGCCCTGGATATACCGGAACGGCGCGCAGTCGTTCGGCGCATCCGCCGCGGTGAAGGTCAGCGTGTAGCCCGCGCCGTTCAGCGTGCCGCGGAAGGGATGGTCCTCCGAACCGATCATGGTGGAAACGGAAATATTGTTCGTCAGCCGGAAATACTTCCCGCTGGTGTCCAGCCCGCTTTCAACGGATTGGGCGAGGGCGTTCCATTCGCCTTCGCTTCCGATCCGCCAGGGGCTCGCGGCGCTCCCGGTTCCGGCTTCGTCGATGGAAACAGCCAGGCCGCAGAGCATGCAGGTCGTATGTCCCTCGTTGTCCAGCACGATCTCACCGCTGTGGTCGCAGGCCTCGATCCGCACGCCCGTCCCCGCGCAGGCCGCGATCCGGCCGCTGTAAAGCGCGGGAGCTTCCCCGTCGAGGGGGGTGAGCATCAGACCTTCGGCGATTTCGATCGAGACATCAGGATTTATATTCTCCTTCTCCTCACCTGCTCCAATAGCATCAGGATATCTGTTGTTCCTGTATGGAACACCTTCCGCAATGACTGTACCGCCCAGAATCTTTACCGTCCCGCCGGAGTCAGTTCCGCCTCCGAGACCGGCGCCGCCCCAGCCGGTCGCGTGGACTGTGCCGCCGTTAATGATCACGGTACCGCCATCCATGCTTTCGGCGCCACCAATGCCTGCACCATCCGGGCCACCTCTTGAAATGACCGTACAGCCATTAATGATCACTGTACCGCAGGCATCATCTTCGCTGGCGCCGATACCTGCCTCTACATAAACACCTGCAGCATTGATTAACCCGTTTCCTGAAACGGTCAGTGTGTTCCCCTGATATACGCTGATACCCTGCCGGCAGTTCAATACTCCTCCGGCACTCAGGTGCAGCCTCACGTTGCCCTGAATCTGCGGCCTTATTTTCATAGTCACGCTTTCAT
>ONXY01000472.1 GCA_900321945.1 uncultured Eubacteriales bacterium
AAGCATGTTGTAGGAGGTGGCGTAGGTCAGCAGCTGCAGGATCACCAGATCCACGTCCGCGGCGCGGAACCGGTCCCCCGCTTCCATGGCCTTTTCCTTGGTGGTCACGATCCCTCCGTCGATCAGTTCCACGGAACCGGGGATCAGCTTTTTGAAATCCGCGTACTGACCCTCGAACTCCGGAACCAGGGAAGGAAACTGGGGAAGATAGGCTCCCAGGGCGACGGCGAAAACGCCGATCCTCGCTTTGGTTTCAACAAGCATTTTCATTCCTCCGTACATGCTTTCATCTGTATTTTCAGATTTCCTATGGCCGTCGCCTCAATGGGCAGGGCAATGACCTGTTTCCCGGTAAACTCCTCCGTCAGCCGGTTCAGGAACCGGTTCTTCGCCCCGCCGCCCACAACATAAAGCCTGCCGTACCGTTTTCCCGTGCCGCGCTCCAGCTCCTCCAGGGCTTTCCGGTAACTGAGGGCCAGGGAACGGTACGCGCAGCGGAAGTAATCCCCGTCCGCGCGCGGACGGACGGACAGCGCCCCGTCGAACGCCTCCTTCATGCTCTTCGGAGCGAGAAAACACCCGGCGTTGGCGTCCACCGTTTCGTCGAAGACGCTTTCCTCCGCCCGGGCGGTCACCGAGGACCAGTCCTCCCCGGGACAAAGTTCGTCCCGCAGGCGGTTGACGATCCACATGCCCATGATGTTCTTCTGGTAGCGGTTGTAGCCCACGCCGCCCTCGTTGGAATAATTCGCCGCCCGGCCGGCCTCGCCGGTTATGGGCTTTTCCGTTTTCACGCCCAGCAGCGACCAGGTGCCGCTGGAGATATACGGCGCGTTTCCTTCCATGGGGATGCCCTCCACGGCGCTGGCGGTGTCGTGGGTGGCGCAGAGCACGACCCGGATTCCCCGGTATTCCCCGATCACCGTACCGGGCCGCTGCAGGGGCCGGAAGAGGTGAGCCGGCAGATCCAGCGCCCGGACGATTTCCGGATCGTATTCGCCGGTTTCCGCGCTGACCATGCCGCCGGTGGTCGCGTTGGTGTATTCGTGGCTCTTCACGCCGCAGAGCCTGTACATCAGGTATTCCGGAATCATCAGAAAATCGGTGACGCCGTCCAGCCGGCCGGCCAGCTTGTCCGCGTAAAGCTGGTAGATTGTATTGAAGGGCTGGAACTGGATACCGGTCAGCCGGTAGAGACGGGAGAAGGGGATTTTCCCGTGCACAAGCGGGATCACAGCCTTCGTCCGGCCGTCCCGGTAGGCATGGCAGGGGAGTACCTCCCGGCCGTCCCGCATCAGCACGTAATCCACGCCCCAGGTGTCCACGGACAGGCTTTCGATTTCCGGATACTCCTTCAGCGCCGCGTCAACACCGGCCTCCACATGGGTCAGGAGTTCCCCGATGTCCCAGGTCAGACGCCCGCACAGTTCCCTGACGCCGTTGGGGAAGCGGTATACCTCCCGGGTCCGGATCTCTCCGTTTTCCTTCCAGCCCACGATGTGGCGTCCGCTGGACGCGCCGATATCTATGGCCAGGAATCTCTTCACATACTCACCCCCGTTCCGGCGGATTCCCGACGGACTCCGCGGCTTATTCCGGACGCACGGCGTCGGTAACCGCCTCGCTGAAGGTCGGATGCGGACGGACGACCCGCGCCAGATCCCCGACGGTCAAGCCGGCGGAGAGCGCCTGCGTGAATCCGCTGATCATGTCCGTCGCGCGCTCGCACATCATCTGCGCTCCGAGAAGCTTTCCGCTTCCCTTCTCAAAGACCACGCGGATGAAGCCCCGCTCCGCGCCGGTCAGCACCGTTTTTCCGTTGGCGCTCATGACGGCTTTGCGGCTGTCCGCGTCGAAACCCGCCTCCTTCGCTGCACTCAGGGTCATGCCTACGCACGCGATCTCCGGTTCCGTATAGACGCAGGAGGGAATCCAGCGCGGATCCGCCGCCTCCGGCTGTCCGGCCATCAGACGGACCGCGTTCCGTCCCGCGGCCGTCGCGGCGTGGGCCAGCATGATCCCGCCGGTCACGTCTCCGACGGCGTACACCCCCGGAAGGCTGGTCTCGTACCGTTCATTGACCAGAATCCGGCCCCGTTCCACGGCCGGCTGAACTCCTTCCGCGAACAGCCCGTCCGTGCAGGGCTTCCGCCCGACGCAGACCAGAACCGTATCCGCCTCGGCAGTCTGCGCTCCGCCGGCGGTATATTCGCAGATCAGGCCGCCGCCCTCCCGGGGACGGATTGCCTCCACGCGCGCGCCGGTGCAGATCTTTACCCCGCGCTTTGCCAGCACCATCTTCAGGCTCTGGGCGATCTCCCGGTCCAGATTCGGCAGGAGCTGAGGCATCGCCTCGATAACGGTCACTTCCGTCCCAAGAGACTGATACAGGGAGGCGAATTCCACCCCGATCACGCCGCCGCCGATGACAACCAGCTTTCCGATCTTCTGTTCCGATTCCAGCAGCCCGTCACTGGTTACGACGCCCGGAAGATCTACGCCGGGGATCGGCGGAACCGACGGACTGGAGCCCGTCGCCAGAAGAATTTTCCCCGCGTGAAGCGGCTCCTCCCCCTCTCCGGTCCGGACGGTCACCAGGCCGTTACCCCGGAGCGTGCCGATTCCGCGGATCACGTCCACCTTTTTCTTTTTCGCGACCGCCTCAATTCCGGAGCGGAGACGGCTCACCACGTCCCGCTTGCGCTCCTGCATCCTGACCGGGTCATAGCCGACCGATTCCGCGGTCACGCCGAATACGGACGCTTCCCGCATGCTCCGGTACAGCTCCGCCGCGTGAAGCAGGGATTTGGTGGGAATGCAGCCGTGATTCAGGCAGGTTCCCCCCAGTTCCTCCTTTTCCACCAGCGCCGTCTTCATCCCCAGGCCGGCGGCCTCGAACGCGGCCTCGTATCCTCCGGGGCCCGCCCCGATTACGATCAGATCATATTCTTTCATGCGACGCTCCTGAATCATTTATTCTCCGGAACCGTTTCCCGCCAGCTGCTCCCGGATCAGCGACGCGACGTCTTCCGCGGTCCGGAGACGCGCGTCCGTCCAGCCGGACGCCTCCCCGCACTTCCGTGCCGCTTCCGCCGCCCGGCCCGCCAGAATCTCCGCGTCGAAGGGGCATCCGGCGAGGGCTTCCCCGATCTCCCGGATCAGACGCTCGTCCATGGCGTCCGAACTGCATTCGGCCGCGTCGACCCGGTTCCGCTCCACGGACAGACGGATCTGAATCCCGCCCCAGGGGAAACGGCCGACGATCTCTCCGGTAAAGGGAATCCGCGCGGGGAAAAGCCAGTCCTCCGAAGCCAGCTTTTCAGCCTCCGCCCGGATTTCCTCCTGCGGAAGGCGCTCCGTCGGATAATCCTCCGCCTTCAGCCCGTATACCTCCTCCAAGGC
The DNA here is from genome assembly GCA_900321945.1 of uncultured Eubacteriales bacterium. The sequence goes on from ONXY01000472.1 coordinate 3,403, forward strand.
TTCCCGCAGCCGGGCGCTCAGCGATTCCACGCCGATATCCGGACAGAGCTCCTTCAGGTTCACGACCCGGGAACGGACGGAACCCACGCCCCGGGAATGAAGCTTGGAGGGCGGAACGGTCAGGTATTTCATCATGGCGGCGGTATCCACGTCCAGCATAACTGTGCCGTGGTGGCAGCGGCAGTCCCCGGCCTGAAAAAAGGCGTTTCCGGAAAACTTCCGGCCGTCGGCCTCCATATCGTTCCGGCCGGTGCGCTCCGCGGGAATGCCCAGCTTCCGGACGGCCCGCAGGACGACCTCGCTCTGGCGGGCCGTATCATAGTCCGCTCCGCGCAGGATAAAGCTGAAATTCAGATTTCCCAGATCATGATAAACCGCCCCGCCGCCTGAAAAACGGCGGGCGAGACGCCCCCCGTCTTTCAGCAGTTCCCCGACACGGCACTCCTCCCAGGCGTTCTGGTTTCTTCCGATGACCACGGTCCGCCTGTTCTGCCAGAGGAAGAATACGCATTCGCCTTCCTCCGCGCGCAGGGTCAGGACTTTTTCCAGGGCGATGTTCCGGAAGGGATCCGTACCCTTTCCGGTTACCAGCTTAAGCTTCGAAATCATACCGTACGACCGGCTTTCTCGCGGC
>ONXY01000469.1 GCA_900321945.1 uncultured Eubacteriales bacterium
CGGAAACCCCGGAAAAACCCGGGAATCAGGAAAACCCGGCAATACAGGAAACAGCAGAGGACGTTCTGACTGCCTCATCAGTATCCGCTGAAATCATGATCGAAACCCTTGAAGACGGAAACGCCGGGAGCGGAATTCAGCTGATCGGGACGGACGTGGAGGCGCTGGTCGAGGAAGCGGACCGGGCCGGATCCGGCAGAAGGAACACCCAGAACAGGAAACCCGGACGGTCCGGCCCCAGGCCTCCGCGGCCGAAGCCGGCCGGCGAAGGGGAGGGCGAGAAGAAAAACAGGCGCGCCAGACCGAACCCGCAGCAGAAGGCGGACAGAGGGGATAAACCGGAAAAGACGGAAAAACCGGAAAACACGGAGCAGAGCGATAAGCCCCGCGGAGCGCGCTTCGGACAGCCCGTCCGCCGGGAGAACCCGAGCCGGGCCAAGGCCGCGCCGAAACAGGAAAATGCGCCCGAACAGAAGAGCGAACCGAAGCAGCCGGCCGGACAGGCCCAGAAGCCCGCGAAGAGCAGCAAGTCCCGGAACTGGGCGGACGCGGTCGAGAAGGCTCTGAAAGCCACGGACAAATGACGGAGCGGACGGGAAAGGAACCGCCTTCACCCGTCAGAAACGGCGGATTATTCCCCGGATCGGACAGTTTCGGAAAAATCTGTTGCTTTTTTCCCCGATTTGGGTATAATAAAACAGAAGCCCGGAGGGGCAAAAAAAATTGGAGGTTGGATCAATGGCATATCAGATTTCCGACGAATGCATCGCATGCGGCGCCTGCGCGGCCGAATGCCCCGTTAACGCGATTTCCGAAGGCGACGGCAAGTACGAGATCGATCCCGATACCTGCATCGAGTGCGGCGCCTGCGCCAGCACCTGCCCGGTGGGAGCTCCCGCCCAGGCGTAAGGTTTCGGAAAAACCAGGTTTTCCCCGGCGTCCGCGCCGGGGAAATCTTTTTTGAAAAAAAGGTTGACAATCCGGAAAAACTGTGTATAATAACTTTCGTTCGCTCGGCGGACGATGAGCACCATTAGCTCAGTTGGTAGAGCACCTGACTCTTAATCAGGGTGTCTAGGGTTCGAGTCCCTAATGGTGTACGGCCTGTGGTTCCGACCACAGGTTTTTTTGTACCCTTCCGGCGGCTGCGGGTTCTTTCCCGAATCAGGCTTTTCATCATGGTGAACTTCTGATATAATGGAACGAAAGTTCCGGAAGGAGACACGGCAGGCATTGGAAACAACGCGGATGGACGGGAAGGACGCGGCGCTGCTGAATCCGCTCCAGCTGGCCTACATGGGCGATTCCGTGTGGGAGATCATGGTGCGGAGCAGGCTGCTCTTCCAGCGGAAAAACGTGCGTCATATGCATACGGAATGCGTGAACACGGTGAACGCGGCGGCCCAGGCCGCGCTCATGGAAAAGCTCCGGCCGGCGCTGACGGAGACGGAGGCCGAGATCTACAGAAGAGGGCGGAACGCGCATCCCCACCATCCCTCGCCGAGGAACCAGAACCCCGCGGACTACGCGGAGGCGACCGGTTTCGAGGCGGTGCTGGGCTATCTGTACGCGGCCGGGGAGTATGACCGGCTGAAGGAGCTGGAGGACATGCTTCTGAATCCGGAGAAGGACGGGACGGAAGCGTCCGGAAATCCGTAAATCTGAAAACGACAATCGGGAAAGGACCGCGCCATGGCTGAACGGAAAGAGATGAAGGTGGAGCTGATCAGGCACACGCTGTCGCCGGAGGAAACAATCGCGCTCGGCGCCAAGCTCTGCTACTCGAAGGCGACTATCGGGGATCTGAGGCAGAAGATCGGGGAGAAGGACCAGGAGCAGTTCATCGAAAAGCTGCTGGGAATGGGACATGAGTCCGTGTTCGAGCACGCCAGCTTCACCTTCGGCGTGGAGGGCGTCAGCCGGGTGCTTCTCGCCCAGCTGACAAGGCACAGGCTTGCCAGCTTCTCGGTTCAGAGCCAGCGGTACGTCAGCTACGACAAAGGCTTCGGATACATCCTCCCGCCCAGGATCGAGGCGCTCGGTCCGGAGGCCGCGGAGGAATACGGCCGGCAGATGGAACAGATGCAGAGCTGGTACAACGAATGGCAGGAAAAGCTCGGCGGAAAGGGAGAGGGAACGAACGAGGACGCCCGTTTCGTGCTTCCGAACGCCTGCGAGACCCGCGTGCTGATGACGATGAACGTCCGCGAGCTGCGGCATTTCTTCAGCCTCCGGATGTGCGCCAGGGCGCAGTGGGAGATCCGGGAGATGGCCACGCGGATGCACGCGCTGTGCATGGAGGCCGCTCCGGCGCTCTTCGCCGACGCGGGGCCGGCGTGCCTGCGGGGAAAATGCCCCGAAGGGGAGAAAACCTGCGGAAAGATGACTGAAATACGGGCGGAGCGGGAAAAGGCGCTCCGGTCCATGGGAGGATAAATCATGGCATATTACGAGAACGCCCCGAAAAAGCGCGGAAAGGCCGCGCGCGAGACCTCCGAAGTCTGGGAGGAAGAGGGAAGCCGCTACACCCGGAGCGGATCCGAAAAGCGGGGAACCGGCGCGAAGAAACGGACGGAGGGCGGGGAGACCCGCGGACGGACAGCGGGAGATTCCCGCGGCCGCGCGGCCGGGGATTCCCGGAGCCGGACACGGAAGCCCGCGGAACGCGGCGCCCGGGAG
>ONXY01000531.1 GCA_900321945.1 uncultured Eubacteriales bacterium
CGGCACCGTCAAACAGACCGGAGGGTGTCTTAAAAACCGGACCCGAAAGCGCTCCGGGACCAGATCGGAAGGTTTTGCGGGGCCCGAAAAAACGCAGGATGTATCCTCTGTCCGCCCGCAAGCCCCGGAATCCATGAAGTGAGACGAAAAGGGACTGTCCCTTTTCGTCTCACTGCGGCCGGGTGCGGGTGTAGGTGCTCTCGAACATCTGCACCAGCTGGGTGAACAAGGCGCTGACGGGCGCACCGGAGGCGTCGGTCTCCTCCGCCGGGGCGAAGACCGAAGCCTGGATATAGTCCCCGGCGGCGTTCGTGGTCAGATACACCGCGCCGAGGATCGTCATCTTCTCATCCCAGGGGGAATGCGTGGTGAGCGTCACCCGGTAGGCCGGCGCGCCGCTCAGATCCATCTCCCCGGCCACGACATTCTGATAATATTCCGCAAGGTCCCCCGTGTAGCGGGCCAGCAAGGCCTGGCACGCCTCGGCAAATTCCGTACCCGGAGCCACATGGAGAAAAGGCTGCAGGGCGACATAGGCCGTCCCGTCCGACGAGGCCGCGCTCAGCGTGTGCTCGACGGTGGAGTGCATCACCCGCTGCAGCACGCCGCTGCAGGCGCTGAAATCGAACCAGCCCACGACTTCCTCCCCGGCCACGGTGACAGCGGGGCGCTTCACCTTCACCTGGAAGGTATCCCGGCCGGAAATATATTCCACCGGCAGCAGGACGTTTCCGCTGCCGTCCGTCAGATCGGGATACTGTTCCCGGATCGCGGCGGCGAATTTCTCACAGGCTTCCTTTGCGGTCTTCGTATTTTCATACTGATAGTTGACGATGAAATCCGCGCCGACGAGCTGCCTCATGGTTTCCTCGGGAATCTCCTGCACCTGGACGGAGACAGCCCGGATGCCGGTAAGGGTATCGGGCGACGGGAAATCCGTCCCGGGGATGGCTTCCGCGCTCTCCGGCAGGGCGGAGCCCGCCAGGGCCAGCAGCAGAGCCAGGGCCAGCACAAAGGACAGCGTTTTTCTCATGATCGATTCCTCCTTGATATGACATACCGCTTTTGCTTAGCATACCACAAATGGAACGAAAGGGACAGCGATCGTTCCATTTTTATGATACAATGGTGTACCTGAATCCTGAGGAAGGGGAGAAATGACTTTTGATGGCAGGGACAGCGAAATCCATCCCGGATCGGATCGAGATCCGCGGCGCGAAAGTACATAATCTGAAGAACCTGGACGTGGATATCCCGCTGCACCGGATCGTCGGGATCGCGGGGGTCTCCGGCTCGGGGAAGTCCTCCCTAGCGCTTGGGGTGCTGTATGCCGAGGGCTCCCGGCGCTATCTCGAGTCCCTTTCCACCTATACCCGGCGGCGAATGACCCAGGCCGGCCGGGCCCAGGTGGACGACGTGCGCTATATTCCCGCGGCCCTCGCGCTGCACCAGCGGCCCGGCGTGCCGGGAATCCGCAGCACCTTCGGCACCTCCACCGAGCTGCTGAACAGCCTGCGGCTGATGTTCTCCCGCCTGTCCGTCTACAAATGCCCCAACGGCCACGACGTGCCGCCGACGCTGGATTTTGCCGCGGAAAAGGAGGTGCGGTGCCCCGTCTGCGGGGAAGCCGTGCCGGTCATCGGCGCGGAGGATCTGGCCTTCAACAGCGGCGGCGCCTGCAGGTGCTGCGGCGGAACGGGGACGATCCGCACCGTGGACCGCAGCACGCTGGTTCCCGACGAAAGCCTGACCATCGACGGCGGCGCGGTCGCCCCGTGGAACAGCCTGATGTGGTCCCTGATGACCGACGTCTGCCGCGCCATGGGCGTGCGGACCGACGTGCCCTTCCGGGATCTGACGGCGGAGGAAAAGGAGATCGTCTATGACGGGCCGATGGTGAAGAAGCACATCTTCTACACCCCGAAAAACAAAGAGAGCGTCACGGCGGGCGAGATGGACTTCACCTATTACAGCGCCACCGCCACCGTCCTCAACGCCCTGAACAGGGTCCGGGACGAAAACGGCATGCGGCGGGTCGACAAGTTCCTGAAGGAGGACGTCTGCCCGGAATGCGGCGGCACGCGGCTGAATGAGCGGGCCCGGTCCCTGCGGCTGCGCGGCGCCTCCCTGGACCGGGTCTGCACGTGGCCGCTGTCGGAGCTGATCGACTGGGTCGGCGGCGTTCCCGCGTCCCTGCCGGAAGCGATGCGGCCCATGGCCCGGAGCATCTGCGAGGCCTTCCACCATACGGCGCGGCGGCTGGTGGATCTGGGGCTGTCCTACCTGTCCCTGGACCGGGCGTCCTCCACCCTGTCCACCGGCGAGCGGCAGCGCACGCAGCTGGCCCGGGCGGTGCGGAACCGAACCACCGGCGTGCTGTACGTGCTGGACGAGCCCTCCATCGGGCTGCATCCGTCGAACATCGAGGGCCTGACCGGCGTGATGGACGACCTGGTGGCCGACGGGAACTCCGTGGTGCTGGTGGACCACGACACCCAGGTGCTGGCTCACGCCGACTGGCTGATCGAGCTGGGCCCCGGGGCGGGGGCGGGCGGCGGCCGGATCCTCACCCAGGGCACGGTGGAGCAGGCGGCGCGTAATCCCGATTCCCTGATCGGGCCGTATCTGGCCCCGGAGCATCCGGCCGCGCTCCGGCCCCGGACCCGCCGGGAGGAGCTCTTCTCCCTCGGCGATATCCGCATGGAGACCTCCGAAATCCACACGGTGAAGCCGCTGACCGTCTCCTTTCCGAAGGGAAGGCTGTCGGTGGTGACGGGCGTATCCGGCTCCGGAAAGACGACGATGGTGCTGGAGAGCCTGATCCCGGCGCTGGAGGCCGGCATCGCCGGGAAGCCGCTGCCGCCGCATGTTCGGTCTGTCGGCACCGGCGGCATCACGCAGGTGAAGCTGATCGACGCGACCCCCATCGGGATCAACGTGCGCTCCACGGTCGCCACCTACGCGAACGTCCACGACGAGCTGCGCAAGGTCTACGCGAAGACGGCGGACGCGAAGGCCCTGGGCGTCCGGGCCGGGGATTTTTCCTACAACACCGGCTCGCTCCGGTGCCCCGCCTGCGACGGGACGGGGCAGATCAGCCTGGACGTGCAGTTCCTGCCGGACGTGGACATCCCCTGCCCCGACTGCGGCGGCTCGCGCTACGGAAAGGACGCGTGGCGCGTGCGGCGCGTGCGGAAGGACGGAAGTGGCATCTCCCTGCCGGAGCTGATGTCCCGCAGCGTGGACGAAGCCATGGAGGAATGCGGGGATCTCAAGGCCGTGCAGGGCCGGCTCGCGGTGCTGCACAGCCTGGGGCTGGGCTATCTCACCCTCGGCGAGGAAACCCCCGGGCTCTCCGGCGGCGAGGCCCAGCGGCTCAAGCTGGCCAGCGAGATGGGCAGGGGCCAGTCGGATTCTGTTTTCGTCTTCGACGAGCCCACCATCGGGCTACATCCCCTGGACGTCAGGACCCTGATGAGCGTATTCCAGCGCCTGATCGATCAAGGCGCGACCGTGATCGTGATCGAGCATGAC
>ONXY01000466.1 GCA_900321945.1 uncultured Eubacteriales bacterium
AAGCAGCCGATCACGGCGGCCAGGGCGACGGCGGCGAAACTGATGAACAGGGACGCCCGGGAACCGTAGATGATCCGGGCCAGCAGGTCCCGGCCCATCTCGTCCGTGCCGAAGGGATGCTTCGCGCTGGGGCCCTGCAGCAGCTCGTTGTAGTTCTGTCCGATCACGTCCGTATCGTAATCATAGATCACGCCGGCCAGCAGCGCCAGCGTGAACAGGATGACCACGATGGCCAGACCGATCATAGCGCCCTTGTTCTTTTTCAGGCGTTTCCAGGTCTCAGCCAGCATGCTCCTCTGGCGGAACTCGCTTTTCTCCATGCTCCGCACCCCCTTACTGATACTGGCTCTTGATGCGTGGATCGATAAAGGCGTACAGGATATCCACGATCAGGTTGACCAGCGAGAAGCAGATTGAGAAAATGATGATGCATCCGAGAACCACCGGGGTGTTCCGGCTCTGGATCGACTGAACCAGCAGCCGGCCGATGCCCGGCCAGGAGAATACGGTTTCGCAGATCACGGCGCCGGCCAGCAGACCGCCGATCCGCAGGCCGATCACCGTCACCGTGGGGATCATCGCGTTCGGCACCGCGTGCTGCAGGATCACGTTCCGCCGGGACACGCCCTTGGCCCGGGCGGTTCTGATATAATCCTGGCGGATCACTTCCAGCATGGAGCTCCGGGTTACGCGCGCCATGGCCGCCATGCTGTTGAACGCCAGCGTCAGAGCCGGCAGCACCATGCCGCGGAAATTGTCCGCCTGTCCGCTGACCGGAAACCATTTCAGATTCACCGCGAACACAAGGATCAGGATCAGCCCGAACCAGAAGGTCGGGCAGGAGATCCCGATAATGGCCGTAAACATGGAAAAGCTGTCGAAGAATGTGTTCTGCTTCACAGCCGCGATGATTCCCAGCGGCAGCGCGAGAATCACCGAGAACAGACTGGCGGCGAACGCCAGCTTGATCGTATTCGGGAACCGGGACCAGATTTCCGTCGAAACGTCGATCCGGCTTTGATAGCTTCTGCCCAGATCTCCGTGGAGCAGGTTCCAGATATACCGGAAATACTGCACCAGGATGGGATCGTTAAGCCCCATTTCCTCCCGCAGCTCGTTCACCTGTTCCTCCGTGGCCTGCTCGCCCAGGATCGTTCTGGCGGGATCGCCGGGGGCCAGGCTCATGATCAGATACACGATCAGCGTTACGCCGAGGATGACCGGAATCATGGCCAGCAGCCGTTTCGCGATGTATTTCAGCATGTGTTCACTCCCAATCTGAAGGGTGGTTCACGGAATCGTTCCGAATAATCCTGAGAAGGACGCTGCCGAAAAGCCCGCAGGCTTTCCGGCAGCGAGAAAGAATGTTTTGCGGTCCTGACGTTCAGGACGGATATGACTGGATTACTCGGCCCAGGTCCACTCGGAGACGTAGAAGTAGCCGTTGGGCAGCACGTTGACGTTCTCCACGCCGGCCTTGCTGGCGTACAGCTTCTGGTTCTGATACAGGGAGACCTGCGGGCACTGCTCGTTGATCAGGGTGTTGACCTCGGTCAGGATTTCGGTCATTTCCTCGGTCGTCCGGGCCTGGGAGGCCTTTTCAATCAGAGCGTCCACTTCCGGCATGTTCAGGCGGCTCTTGTTGGCGGCGCCGATCGCGTTGGAGTGGAAGTTCATCAGCAGGTACTGCACCATGGAGCTGGCGGTGTAGCCGCCGATGAAGGCGGTGTGGTTGCCGGCAGCGGTGGTGTCCAGATAGGTGGCCAGATCCATCTGCTCGATGGTGGCGTTGATGCCGACGTCCTTCAGGTTGTTCTGAATGACGGTCGCCGCGCGGACTTTGGCGTCGTTGGAGCAGATGATGGCGATTTCGATGTCGGCGGGATTGCCGCCCCACGCGGCCAGATACTCCTTGGCCTTCTCCACATTGTACTCGGTGTCGCAGCCGGCGTCGGTGGCTCCGGAGAAGCCGATGGGCGCCTGGGCGTAGGCCACCATGGCGTGGCCGTTCTCGGCGATCTGCACGACGGCCTGCTTGTTGATGGCGCAGTTGATGGCCTTGCGGACGTTGATGTCGGAC
>ONXY01000498.1 GCA_900321945.1 uncultured Eubacteriales bacterium
CGGAGAGGACGGACAAAAAAGAAAAGAGGTCAAATGAAGCATAACGTACAGGGAAATACCGAAGGAATCCGGGACGCCGTGATCCGGCAGCTGGACGAGCTGTACCAGGCGGAAGCGGACGAAGGAGAGTTTCTTCCGGAAGATCTGGCGAGGAAACTGGCGGAGCTGTCCTGCCGGCTGAACCGGGAGATCGCGGTTTACATCACGCGGGACGGAGAGATCGTGCACGTGGCGGTCGGAACGGACTGCGACGTCGAGCTGACGGATTTCCGGCTCCGCCGGAACGCCCGCAGACTCAGCCGTATCCGCTGCGTCCACACCCATCCGGACGGGGACGGACAGCTCAGCGACGTGGATCTCAGCGCGCTGAAAATATTCCGTTACGACGCCATGACCGCCGTCGGAGTAAGAAACGGGGAGCCGGTAAACGTTCAGACCGCTTTTCTGACGTCCGAGAAGGACATCCTGGTGACGGAAGTTTTCCGCTGGAATCAGATACCGGATCAGGAATGGCAGAACCAGATCGAAATCTCCGATCAGACGGTCGGCGCCGAAGAAACGGACAGGGTTTCGGAAGGACCGGAAAAAGCCGTGCTGATGGGCATCGAGAGCATGGAGTCTCTCGAGGAGCTCAGACGGCTCGCGGAAACCGCCGGCGCGGAGGTAAAGGGCGTCTTTCTGCAGAAACGGGAGAGACCGGACGGCGCGCTGTTTATCGGGCGGGGCCGGGCGGAGGAGCTGGCAAGGGAGTGTCAGGCGCTGGACGCCGACCTCTGCATCCTGGACGAGGAACTGACCGGCATCCAGATCCGGAACCTCGAGGACGTGCTGAGAGTCAAGGTAATCGACCGCACCACCCTGATCCTGGATATTTTCGCGCAGCGGGCCTCCAGCGCGGAAGGCAAGCTGCAGGTGGAACTGGCCCAGCTGCAGTACCAGAGCACGCGCCTGATCGGCCAGGGGCTGATTCTGAGCCGCCTGGCCGGCGGAATCGGCACCCGGGGACCGGGCGAGAGCCAGCTGGAGATGAACCGCAGACGGATCCGGGAGCGGACGACGGAACTCCGGCGCCGCCTGGAGGAAGTGGAAAAGCAGCGGAACATCCGGCGGAAAAGCCGGGAGAGGAACGGAACGCCGACCGTGGCGCTGGTCGGGTACACCAACAGCGGAAAATCCACGCTGCTGAACACGCTGACCGGATCCGACGTTTACGCGCAGGATCAGCTGTTCGCCACGCTGGACGCGGTGTCCCGCAGAATGACGACATCCGAGAAGACCGAGTATCTTCTGATCGACACGGTGGGATTCATCCGCAAGCTGCCCCACACGCTGGTCAGCGCGTTCCGGTCCACGCTGGAGGAGGCCGTCCTCGCGGACGTACTGGTGATTGTGAACGACGGATCCAGCAGAGAAATGACGGCGCAGCACGACACGGTGGAACAGGTGCTGAACGATCTGGGAGCCACGGAACAGAAGCGGATCGAAGCCGTGAACAAATGCGACATCGCGGACCCCTGGCCCACTTTTCCCGGAGCGGTCATGATCTCCGCGAAGACCGGGGAAGGACTGGACGAGCTGAAGGAGCGGATCGCCGCGGCGCTGCAGGAATCCTACGCGCCGGTCACGTTCGTGATCCCGTTTTCCCGCTACGGCATTCTGTCCCAGATCCGGCCGGCGGGGCGTGTCGTCACGGAAACCCATTCCGACACGGGGACGGAGATTACCGTCGTTCTGGCCAGGGAGGACGCAGCGAGGCTTGTCAGGCAGTACGGCCCGGAAATCCTGAAAAGCCCGGGAAATCCGTGAATTCCTGTCAAATCTGGCGCAAAACAGACCATGGCGGCACTGTTGCATATTCATCTGTTTTGTGCTATCATTCCAAAGAACCGGAACGCTTGAAACATAAGGGTTCTGAGGTTCAACAACCGGCAAGAAGGAGAGAAACGGAATGAAGAAGACGATCTGCAAGGTGGATTACGATACCGAGACAGCCGAGCTGCTGGGCAAGGTGACCGCAGGTTCCATCGGCGATCCCGCCGGATATGAAGAGTGCCTCTTCAAGACCGAAGGCGGAAAGTTCTTCCTGTACACGAACGGCGGCGAACAGTCTCCCTACACGAAGGAAGACATCAAGCGCCTGTCGCCCGCGAAGGCGGAAGAGTGGCTGCAGGAGCACAAGTAATTCGCCCCTGAATAAAAGCCGGAGATCGGGTTCTGCCCTTTCCCCGGCTTTTGTTGTCCTTACACGAATCATGAACGGGAGGAATCCCTGTGAAAAAAGGCATTCTTTTTGATCTGGACGGCACCCTGTGGGACGCCGTGAACGGCGTGACCATGTCCTGGAACCGGGCGATGGAGCGCCTGGGAAGGCAGGAACGGTTTACGGAGGGACAGATCCGGTCCCTGATGGGAAAAACGATGGACGCGATCGCCCGGGAATGCTTTCCGGAGGAGGATCCGGCGAAAGCCGCGGCGGCTCTGAACGCCTGCGTGGAAGAGGAGAACGGCTATCTGCGCGACTTCGGAGGGAATCTCTTCGACGGGCTGGAGGATACGCTTCTGGAACTGAAAAAACAGGGATGCTTCCTGGCGGTCGTCAGCAACTGCCAGGAGGGCTACATCGAAGCGTTCCTCGCGCATCATCACCTGGAGCCTCTCTTCGGCGATTTCGAGAGCTTCGGGCATACCGGACGCGGAAAAGGATTCAATATCCGGCAGGTCGTCCGGCGCAATCATCTGGATTCCGCGCTTTACGTGGGGGATACGGAGGGAGACCGCGAGGCGGCGCTGGAGGCGGGCGTTCCCTTTCTGCACGCGGCTTACGGCTTCGGAACCGTTCCGGAAGGAACGCCGTCGGTTTCCGATATCCGCCTGCTACCCGGGAAAGCGGAGGAAACGTTCCGCGCGGAAAGAATCGCCCGTTATGAAGAGATGATGGAACAGGCGGAACGCGCCGCGGAGGAGATGGAAAACGCCCTGGAAAACTACGGGCGGACCGGGCCGCTGCGCGCCGCGCTGGAGGCTTATCTGGCCAGCCCGGAATGGAAAGAGGACTATGAGGCGGACGAGGCGGGAAAACTGCCTGTTTCACTGAAACGCGGCGTATTATCCCAGGACGGGCTGTATAACCTTCTGGACCGGTTCGCGGAGCTGGACAGAAGGCTCGGGGAACGTTCCGGGGAATGAAGCGGCCCGGCCGCGGCAGGCCGAAAAATACTTCCCGTTCCCGTTGACAAAAAACTGTTTTTCAGTTATTCTGACCTCAGCGAATCAATACCAGAAATCCGGAGAGACAGCGGGGAATCCCTATGCCTTTCCGGAACAGTTCCGGATGGAAGAAAGGAAGAGCAGAATGAAGAAAACGCTGTCGCTGCTGCTGTCGGTTCTGCTGACGGTATCCCTGTGCCTCCCGTCCATGGCGGAGGGCACGGCGGAAAAACATGTGAAGGATTACGCGGATGAAATCGCGTCCATCCAGTCGATCTTTTCCGCCGGAGAGCAGGCGCTCGAGGACGGAATGGATCCGAAGCGCGTCGGAGAGGAAATGTACGGCCTCGCGGACGCGAACAACATGCTTCCCTATTTCACCTACGCCTGCGAAAACGCGGTTTCCTACGAAACAACGTCCTACAACAGGCTGCTGGAGTTCTGCGGAAGGGAGAGTTCCCAGAAACAGATCGACGTCACCTGGGAGAACCCCGAACTTCTCAACGAGGATATCAGCTTCTACGCGTACGGCTATGTGGACTGCTCCGAGGCGATGAAGAGCGTGCTGGCGGACGCCGGCGCCGAATTCTGCATGCAGCCGTATTTCTGGACGGAATCGGACATCAACGGGTATTACGGAACGCCCTTCAGCAAATTCAAGCCCGCGCGGCCGAGGGAAGGGTACGTCTGCGTGATCGTCAGGGACAGCGCCGAGAACGCCCCGGAAACCGCCTGGAACAAAGGGGACGGAAGCATCTTCCAGGACGCCCTGCGCACCACGGTGAACGATCTGATGTGGGCCCTGGGAGACGACGCGCCGGTGCTCACGGGCAACCCGAACCTGGCTGCCTCCTTCTGGATTTTCGACCTGAGCTTCCCCTTCTACTCCGTCTACACGAACAGGGCGGACAGGAGCGACTCATACAAGGGCTACAACTGCGTGGCGAGCCTGAGCGTCATGCCCGCCGGCGGGAAGAAGGCCGCCGCTGAAATCAAGCAGAAGAACACGCTGCCGAGAACGCTGGGAACCTACTATCTTTATAACGGAGCGTTCAAGGCGGACACGCCCGTGCTGAGCCAGACATCCTCCTACCAGTCCTTCACCGGAAAGGTGCGCGCGGCCCTGCAGAAGGAGCGCAGCGCCGCCCGGGCGAACCGGAAGATGACGCCCCTGAACGCCGAAAGCGTGCTGAAGAGCGTGCTGATCAATCAGACGGCGAAGCTGAACGACAACTGGCAGAAGGCGATCTATGAAAGCGGCGCCAGGGACGTGTCGCTGGACGGGGATACGCTGACCTTTACGCTCAGAAGCTACGATCCGAAGCTGACGGAGCTGGGCTCCCGGGCGGACGCGGCGGACAAGGACGCCTGGCTTACCGGCGCGCTGGAAAGAGCGGCGCAGTACGACCTGAAGATGACCCTGACGGTGGAGAACGGACAGCTGACCAAGAAGAGCCTGCAGACGCTGCAGAGCACCGTGAAGAAAGCGGCTTCCGCGGCGCAGAAGGCCTTCTCCGGCAAGGACATGACCCAGGCGATGAAGGATTATTTCTTCCCCGTGCCGATTACGGAGAGGATCAAGGACGCGGCCCCGCTGGAGAACCCGCCGGAGGCGTTCCTGACCGCGGTCCGTTCAAAGAGCGATCTTTTCGGCTCCGGGATTCCGGACGCTGCCCTGTCCGCGTTCTTCTACGCGCAGAAGAGCCAGGCTCTGAACGTGAAGGGCGGACCGCATGAAATGATCCTGGC
>ONXY01000465.1 GCA_900321945.1 uncultured Eubacteriales bacterium
CCCATGGGGCTGGAAATACCGAAGATTATCGCGGCCTATAACGGCGCGAAGAACGGAGAAAATTCGGCATGGTACAACCCGGCGGAGGAAGGTGAATCCATGGATCCGGCCCGCTGCATCGGCTGCGGGAACTGCACATCCATCTGTCCGCAGAATATCGCGGTACCGGAGATCATGAAGGAATTTGCCGGGATGATGAACGCCCGGAACAGGAAGTGAACCGGATATCGATTCGGGTTTCCGGGTATCATTCACACCCGCTCATGCAAAACCAAATAACGTGATAAAAACAACCAACCCTGCCGATCCGTCCAAACAAAAGGTTTGCATTTCATGGGAGATATAGTACAATTTTTCCGGAAGATATTCTGTAACCAGTTTACGATAAAAGGAAAGGGGCCTTGCCTTGAAACGGTTTTTCTGCTTTGTGATTGCCTTGGCTCTGATTTCTGCGTCCTGCGCGGTTTGCTGCGCTGAAGAGGATTCTTCTCCGGAAGAGAAAGAAGTGCATTATTTCGTCACTCACGAAATTGGTTACCAAACTTACAGCAACCCCGATCAATGGGATACCGTTCTTTTTGGCCAGGAAGTTACAATTCTGGAGAACCAGGGCGAGAACTGTCTTGTCGAATATGAATAATTACACAGAGAGTCCGTTCCCGGCGGCTCAAGCGGGGAAAACTACAGCATAGAGATGGTCGGAACGACCCAAAAGGGATATGTGGATACTGGTTTCATTGTTGAAACGGCCTTTCCCCTGATGTATATTGAACGATTTGTTGACCTTGCTCCTTTTCCCGGCATGTCGGGAGATGAGCTGGGTAATAAAGCCTTCGGATGGTCCGGAGAGTGCCTTGCGATTGTCCTTTTTGAAACGGATGGCTATTGGTTTGTCATTACGCTAGAAGGTTTCACCGGTTATACCATGGCTGACCACCCATACATAACCCCTTATCAGGATCCGCTGTTATACTACTGACAACCTGACAATTCTCACCTCGCAGGGGGTTTGGTTCGGAATTGCGGAGAAAAAAACCGGGTCAAAACCCGGTCGCGAAACAAAACAAAACCCCGGGCGCCTTTGAGAAACAAGGCGGCCCGGAGTTCCTGCCATCATTCGGACCCGATGGCGGCGGTCGGTGGACGCGACCGGTGAACCGGCGTTATTTATCGGATGCATTCAACTTTGATGGTGTTTGTGTTTCCCGGCTGGCCGTTGATCTGGCCGCCGGTCAGGACGACGTTGTCACCTTTTTCCAGGGAAAAGAGTTCCTGGGCAATCTTCAGGTCCTGCCAGAACATGACGTCGATGGAAGTGTAGTTTTCCGTCAGCACGGGCAGCACACCCCAGGACATGTTCAGCTTGCGCCAGGCCCGTTCATCCGTCGTGGTTCCGATGATGTTTGCCGGGCAGCGGAAACGGGAAACCATCCGCGCCGTGCGGCCCGAGATGGAGTTGACGACGATCACTTTCGCGTTCACATTCACGGCCATGGAACAGGCTGCGTGGGAAACGGCGTCCAGGTTGCTGTGGATCGTAAACTCCATGGTCCGGAAACGCTCCGCGTAATCAATTCCTGCCTCGGTAAACTTCGCGGTGTCGGACATGGTCTGAACCGCCTGGACCGGAAATCTGCCGGCTGCCGTCTCTCCGCTCAGCATGATGGCGGACGAACCGTCATATACCGCGTTGGCGACATCGGAGATCTCGGCACGGGTGGGCCGCGGATTCTGGATCATGCTTTCCAGCATTTCCGTGGCGGTAATGACCCGCTTTCCAAGCATCCGGCACTTGCTGATCAGGTATTTCTGCAGGGCGGGAACTTCCATAAAGGGGATTTCCACCCCCAGGTCGCCCCGGGCCACCATGATGCCGTCCGCAACCTCGCAGATTTCTTCCACATGATCCACGCCGCTCCGGTTCTCGATCTTGGCGATGAGATCAATGTCCTTTCCGCCGTTCCCATCGAGCAGTTCCCGGATGGACTGTATGTCGGCCTTGGTTGAAACGAAGGACGCGGCAACGAAATCGATGCCGTTTTCGATTCCGAAGAGCAGGTCTTTTTTATCCTGCTCGGAAAGGAAGTCCTGTTTGAGCACCTTGCCGGGAAAGTTCATGCTCTTCCGGTCCGACAGCATGCCGCCGTTCATCACCCGGCAGACAAGATCATGCCCGCGGATCTCCTCCACCTTCAGGATGACGAGGCCGTTGTTAATCAGGACGGTATCCCCCGGGGCCAGTTCTTCCGTAAGGTTTGCATAGGTAACGGCAACCCTTGTTTCGTCTCCCTGCACATCTTCCGTGGTCAGGGAGAACAGATCGCCGTCCTTCAGCATGACGGGGCCGTTCGCAAAAGTTTTGATCCGGTATTCCGGCCCCTTTGTATCCAGCATGATCGCGATCGGCAGATTCAGCTTTTCCCGGACGGACCGGATCAGCTGAATCCTTCTCCGGTGGTCTTCATGTGTTCCGTGTGAAAAGTTCAGCCGCGCTACGTTCATTCCCGCCCTGCACATTGCGGTCAGCGTTTCCTCGTTATCACAGGCGGGACCGATGGTACAGATGATCTTTGTTTTTCTCAGCATATTCTTTCCCTCCGGATGTTTATAACAGTATGCAGTTTTTGCCGGTAAGGAAATTATAACCGTTTTTCCCTGTCCGGGCAACCGCGCACGGCCGATCTTCTGCAGAAACTGCAGGTAAAGGCCTGTATGGCGAGAAGTAAAGGATATCCCCGCAGACAAGCGAAGAGGGGCGGCTGCACGAAGAACCGCTCCCGGATACAGAACAGAATACCGGCGTGCCTGAAAGACACCCGACGACACGGAGGAACCCACAATGTTCACGCAAAAGATCGCAGTCATCACCGGCGGGGCTCACGGAATCGGCAGGGCCATCGCGGACGCTTTTACCAGGGAGGGCGCGGTTATCCATATTATCGACCGGCAGCCCGGAGACTGGTTCGTCGGCGATGTGTCCGACCGGAAAACGCTGGAGCGGTTTTCCGAAACCGTTATCGCGCAAAGCGGCCATGTTGACTTTCTCATCAACAACGCGCTGCCGCTGATGAAAGGCATCGGGGAGTGCTCGTGGGAAGAGTTCTCCTACGCGCTGGCCGTCGGCGTGACGGCTCCGTTCTATCTGACGAAACTGCTGATGCCGCATTTTGCTCCGGGGGCGTCCGTGATCAACATTGCTTCCTCGCGGGACCGGATGAGCCAGCCGCAGACGGAGAGCTATTCGGCAGCGAAGGGCGGGATCGCCGCGCTGACACACGCCATGGCCATCAGCCTCGCCGGGAAAGCCAGGGTCAACAGCATTTCGCCCGGGTGGATCGATACCACCGGCAGCAGCATCACCGGCGCGGACGCGCTGCAGCAGCCCGCGGGACGGGTCGGAAAGCCGGCGGATATCGCGGAGCTGGCGCTGTTCCTGTGCTCCGAAAAGGCCGGGTTCATCACGGGCGAGAACATCTGCGTCGACGGCGGCATGACACGGCTCATGATCTATCACGGCGAACACGGATGGGAGTTCACGCCATGATAATCGGAGAGGAACCGTACGGGACTGAAAACATAAAAAGGACGGGAGAAACATGATTTTCCCCGCACGCGCGGGGGTGATCCCGCCTTTCTCCATGCGCTCATCGTAGAACGTCCCTTTTCCCCGCACTCGCGGGGGTGATCCTTGTCATCTGTCATGATTGGCTTCTGCAAGAAAGACTGGACATTGTTTAACACCGTCAACAGCGGAGATTCACCGGTGCCATACGCCGTTGAGAAAATCGATCCTTCTTTCCAGCCAGTGGGCCAGCTGTTCGGCGGACTCCGCTTCGTTCCGGCAGGCATAAGCCTGCCGGTTCAGCTCGTAGTCGAGGGGAGATTTGTCCGCCATGTTGCTCCAGCGCTGGTAATTCCGGGTAAACGCGTCCCTGTAGATTACGCTGTCCTCGCGGATCATGTGGACCGTATCGCTGAACGCACCGCTGTCATACAGCTCCGTCCACCTGCAAGCGACCATGTCCCGGAACCAGTCCGTCCGGAACAGCACGGTCAGCCATGGGTTGATTGCCCGGTACACATGGTCCACATCGTCCACCACGTTGGCCGCGTGGAACCCCCTCCCGTCCTCAATGACGTAGCGGTTTCCCATGGCCGAGTCGAAGTCCCATGGGGCTTCAAAGCGCAGCTTTCCGCTGCCGCCCTCGCTCAGATCGACGGTCATA
>ONXY01000463.1 GCA_900321945.1 uncultured Eubacteriales bacterium
GGAGGATACAAGGTCCAGCGCGATCCCGCTTCTCAGCGATGACACGCTGACCCTGAAGTTCAAGGTGTTCAATCCGGAAAAGGTCAGTACCACCGGGGTCTTCTTCCGGATCTTTGACAGGAAGGGGGGCCAGCGGGGCGCCGGGGAGTACGAGACCCGGTACAACCAGGGATCCGGAACCTGGGACGGCACACTTTCTCTCCTGCCGGACTCTGTCCAGCCGGGGGACCAGATCGTCGCGTTCGTGAAGAGCGACGAGAAGATCGCAACGTCCAACGGAGCGACCATAAACTGGACCTCCTCGCCAGTCTATACGGGACTCAGCTTCTATGAACGAAATGAGCGGCCGAAGACCTTCGAGTTCTACCTGGAACCCAATCTTACATTCATGGAAGCCCCTGTCCTGGGGCCGATGGGACCGAAAGTCGACGCGGGAACCATCGTCTGGGAGAGGCGCTACGACAACCCGAATGATTACAGATCTCCCTATTACATGGTGTACGGGGGCGGATTACAGTACAACAAGAAAGCCGCGGCAGATTGGAAAGCCTTCAGTGACACTTACTGGGGATCTGACAGCGAGGGTTCGATGAACCATAAAAAACAGGTCGAAGCTGACGTGGAGGCTCTGAAGAAAAACGGCCAGCTGGATCACGACTCGGTCAAGAGGGTCGTAGGAGATGAGGAAAAACGGCTTCTGGAGTACGATCTGAACGACATCCCGGACGATGCCGGCAAAGCACAGTTTAAGAAAGAATGGAACGAAGCCCAGGTCAAGGAATATAAGAAGAAACAGATGGTCCAGCACAAGAAGGACTCCATTCAGTCCTTGCAGAAAAAGGAAAACGGGACCCCGGTAGGAGGCAGTTTCCAGATCATACTGCAGTACCGTTTTGTCTTTGATCCCAAGGCGAACAACGGGCTGGGCGAGCATATTTACTGGGGCTGTACGGGCTTTATAATGGGGCTCGTAGATTTTAACCATACCGAGTACGGGTCCATCTACGGCTTCCCGGTCTTCCTGGATTTTACCGCTTCGGGCGGCGGCAGTATAACCTGGCGCACGAAATCCAGTGAGCGCAAGACCTATGAGGAAATGAACAAGATAGCCAATCTTGCGACTGTCGACACTGCAAAGATGGATACCTATGCCTCCCTTATACTGGCGGATCTCCTTATCTCCGCGGGTGCCGGCATCAATAAGAAGTTAGACATCCGGGGCGGGTTTGGGTTCCAGGTAATGGCTACCTGGAATCTGAGTGGGCGGCCTTACCCCGGTTCAACGAACAGCTGGGGTGTCGTGGCAAGCGTCCGGGGCGAGATCAACGTGGACCTGGTCCTTACGAAATTTAAGTTTGCCACAGAGCCGGTCTGCAGTTCATGGGGGTTCTACGATCCTGACAACAGAACGACCTATCAGCCATCCTCCGGCAATGGAAGCAAAAAAACGAGGGCTCTCCTTGCAGCGCCGCCCGGCGGCGGAAATGATGATGAGTTTAAACTGAGCCTTGAGGCAGATCGCAGAGGCGGAAGCGGAGCAGATGAATGGCTGCTTCCGAACATGCAGAATTCCACCTTTGACCAGATCGCGAAATATACTCTGGAAGAGGATACCCTGGAGTACATCCGTCCGTCGGCCAAATACCTTGGGGACGATATCGTCATGCTTACCTTCCTGCGCAATGATACGGAAGCGGAGAGTGCGGCGAATGCTTCGAAGCTGTATTATGCCCTCGGATATTTCGGCCAGGAAGGCACGGACTTCGGCGTGATGCAGCCTGTCCCGGTGGATTCCGGAAGCAGGACAATGGACAGCTTCCCCTCCGTCCTGAAGATCGGGGACCGGGTCTTCGTCGCCTATGTTTCCGCAGATGAAGAACTGAATATCGACGAAACGAACGTGAAGGAAGTGGCGGATGCGCTGGGCAAGACCAACGTCTGGCTCCGGGAATACCGGTTCAACAGCACGGGCCGTGTGGATGAGAACACCCTGACCCCCGTGGGGCGGCCGAAAAAAGTCACGGACGTCCCCTATGCCTGCACAGATGTGGAGCTGAAGGAAGAGGACGGAAAGGCTGTGATCTACTACTATATGGAGGATTACTCCAAGGTCAGCGAGACCGGAGAGATCAGCAGCCTGATCAGCCAGACAGAGAACTACTTTACCGTATGCCGTTCCGTCTATGATCCCGAGGCTGTGCAGACGGCAAGTGCGTCTGACGCGGACGCCGGGGACACCGGGGAAACAGGAGCCTTCATTCCTTATGTCGACGCTTCCGGCCGCGAATGGAGCACGGAATTCATAGAGATCCCGCACCCCTCCATCCAGGACCCGCTGGTGGATGACTACACCGCCGGAAGCTTCAGTTACGGAGAAGGAGACGATGCGCAGAAGTACCGGTTTGAAGCCTGGACTGTGGACGCGGATAAAAATATCAATACGGGTGCCGACAGAGAGCTCTGGGTGAGGGTGACAAATCTTTCCAGCGGAAGGCAGTATTATCCCGTGAAGCTCTGTACAGATCCTGAGTACGGAGTCCGGGACCCGCTGCTCACAGAGACCATCGACGGAGACCTGCTCCTGACTTTCCTTACGGGAGATTCAGATTTCCACACCTACAGCGCAAAAAGGATGTTCCGCTCGCTGAACTGGAACCACGAAGCCGGAAGCGAAGGACATGCGGAAGAAACTGCAGGAGAGGCGACTCTCGACCGGATCCGCGGCCTGCAGAATCCGGAAAGGGCAGGCTGGTATGAAGGCTTCCCGAACTTTGACAGGGCGCTGTGTCCGGTAGTCACGGATTTCTCCGGCGAAAGCGGAGGCATGATGGATTATCAGATCGTCAGCGGTGCCGATGAGAATATCTATCTGTTCTGGAGCGGCCGGGGAATCGAATCCTTTACTTCCCAGGAGCTTTACGGGTCCTGCTTCTACGTTGACAGAGACGAGGAAGGAAGGCTCAAGGGAAAGACAGAGTACGATGATCCGTCCTTCGGCTGGGGACCTGCGGTGCAGCTGACCCACGACGGGAATGTGATCGACGAAAAGGACGTTGTTATAAACAGTGATTCGCAGATGATGGTCCTCGCAAATACTTACTCCATGGAGTTTTCGGACGATGGGACGGGAGGCTTTACCTATGGTCCCAACGACCTGGTAGCCTATCTCTTCAATGAGGTGAGCACCCTGGAACTCTACGACATCGACCTCTACCTGGATGATCCGAATCCGGTTCCCGGTGAGCCCTTCACGCTGTATGCGGACGTGACGAATCCGGGAATGATGCCGAATGACAGCTGTGAGTTCACCCTGACGCTGAAAAAAGACGGCGAGGTAGTGGACACGGTGAATGAGCAGTTCCCGAGCGATGAGGGCGGATATATCTTCATGGGCCAGACCAAGACCTTCTCCTTTACAGGAGACTGGGCCGACAGCGGGAAGGTGGATACGATCGAGGTCTCGGTCACAGGACAGAGAGACGGCGTCACGATCCCCGGCTGGACGGATTACGGAAAGATCAATGAGGACGAAGAATTCGCGACTTACTATCTGGAGACCGGTCCTGCCCTGGAAGTGGGCGACGCGTACTGGATGGATGCCTTCGATGCCCAGGAGCAGATCTTCCTGACCGGGGATACCCTCGAGAAGGACTTGAAGGGTCTGGACGACAAGGAGGTGGAAGAGGAATACGGCACCAACGACATGTGGACGGAGGATGTGAATGAATACTTCGCACTCCTCAGACTGAAGGAACTCTGCACGGAGGATCCGGAGGAACTGTCCGGAACGAATGGATATTTCGCGGCAGTGGTACCGGTCACGAATATCGGTACGAAGACCCTGAATGAGCTGAACGTCAGGGCGGTGGCGCAGAAGCTGGACGAGTTTGGACAGGCCTCGGACGGCCATGTGCTCGGCGAGACAAAGATCTCTGACCTGGCGCTGGAGCCGGGCATGAACAAGTATGTGGCTGTGGCGCTCCGGCCGGACGAAGAGGACTATGACGAGTTCATGGGCATGGAGGTGCGGTTCTACCTCACC
>ONXY01000461.1 GCA_900321945.1 uncultured Eubacteriales bacterium
GCTGAGCAGCGACGAGGTGCGCTTTGAGGACGTGATCGCCAACGCCGAATACCACAGGCAGATCGCGGAACGGGAGCGGGAACTGGCTCAGGAGGCCAGCCGGGAGACGCTGAAGCTGCGCGACGAGGCGGAACGCCTGCGCCGCGAAATGGAGGAAAGACGGGAAGCCAGCGTCCGGAAAGCAAAGGAGGAGGCCCGCCGCATTCTGCAGGATGCCCGCCGGGAGAGCGAGGGCATTATCGCGGATCTGAAACGGATGAAGAAGGAAGCGGGATCCGCGGCGGACGTAAACGCCCTGCGCCGCCGGCTGGACGAGGGCATCGACGATCTGAGCGAAGGGCTGAAGGTTCCGTCCCCCGAAGAGGGGAACGCTCCGGAGACGGTCCGGCCCGGGGACCAGGTGAAGGTGCTGACCTTCGGGACACAGGCCAGCGTTCTGTCCGCTCCGAACGCCCGGGGAGAGGTGGAACTGGCCAGCGGCAACATGAAGTTCAAGGCGAAGCTCAGCGATCTGAGACTTGTCACGGAAGCTGCGCCCGGCCCCAAAACGGTGGTGAAGGCGAAGACCGGCGCCATGACCCGCACCGTTCCGATGGAGTGCGACGTGCGGGGAATGAACCTCGAGGAGGCCCTCGGCGCGGTGGAAATCTATCTGGATGAAGCCGTACTGGCCGGACTGCACGAGGTGAGCGTCATTCACGGAAAGGGAACCGGCGTTCTCCGGAGCGGCATCCGCCAGGAACTCCGCCGGAACCGGCATGTGAAATCCTGCCGTCCCGGCGTTTACGGGGAGGGCGAGGACGGCGTGACCGTGGTGACCCTGAAATGACGGAAGGAGATGAACCGGCGGTGAAGGAAAAACCCTATATTCTGGTGGCGGACGACGATCCCAACATCTCCCGCCTGGTGGCGCTGTATCTGGAAAAGGAGAACTTCGAGGTCCGGACCGTTGCCCGGGGGGACGACGCCGTGAACGAATTCACGCGCATGCCGCCGGACCTGATGCTTCTGGACGTCATGCTTCCGGGCATGGACGGGTACCAGGTGCTGCGCACCGTCCGGAAAAGCGGCACGATTCCGGTCATCATGCTGACCGCCCGGGACGAGACCTTCGACAAGGTCCTGGGGCTGGAGCTGGGGGCGGACGACTATATCACCAAGCCCTTCGACGCCAAGGAGCTGGTGGCGAGGGTCAAGGCCGTGCTGCGCAGGAGCCAGGGGAGCGAGGAGGACAAGAAGAACGACCTGAGCTTCCCGGGACTGACGGTCAGCCTGAAGGAATACACCGCCTACTACGAGGGGCGCAGACTGGAGATGCCGCCCAAGGAACTGGAACTGCTGGCTTTTCTGGCCGCCTCCCCCAATCAGGTATTCACCCGGGAGCAGCTGCTCAGCCAGGTGTGGGGGTTCGATTTTTTCGGGGACAGCCGCACCGTGGACGTGCATATCAAGCGCCTGCGGGAGAAACTGCCGGGAAGCGAGAAATACGGATGGAACATCCACACCGTGCGCGGCGTGGGATACAAATTTGAGCTGAACTGAATGATGAACGAGGAACTGCTGCGGGCGGTCCGCTGGTTTACGCGTGAAACCCGCATTATGGACGGGATGGCCGCGGCGTGCTTCCGGGACGGAAGAAGCGTCCGGGCCGCGGACGGGCGGGAGATCGGCGAAAGAACCCTTTTCGACCTGGCTTCGGTGACCAAGATCTTTACGGGACTGACGCTGATGCGCCTGACCGAGAAGGGAGAGCTGGATCCGTTCCGGCCTGTGACGGATTACTGCCCGGCCTTCACGGGCCTGCGGGGCCTGACGACGGAGCAGCTGATGGGATTTCAGCGGACGATCCGGACCCCGGAAAGGGTGGACGCGCAGCCGGATCCGGAGGCGGGTTTCCGCTGCCTTCTGCGGGCGGAGGACACGGGTCCATCCGGGAAACGGGCCTACTCCGACATTCCGGCCATGGTGCTGAAATATGTGATCGAAGCCGCGGGCGGCATGAAAATGTACGACTGCGTGAAAACGCTGATCCTGGATCCGGCGGGCATGGAGGAGACCTGGGCA
>ONXY01000460.1 GCA_900321945.1 uncultured Eubacteriales bacterium
AAGAGGGGACGCCGGAGGAAATCTTCTCCGCCCCGAAGCACCCGAGAACGCAGGACTTCCTGTCGAAGGTGCTGTAAAAAGAACCCCCGGTCAGGCTCGCGCCTGACAGCCCCCTGCGAAGGGGGCCGCCTGCGGGCGAGGGTTAAGCCCCTCTGTTCCGCTTTGCCCGCCAGCTCCCGGGCGGGGTTGAATGTCCCCCCTGATAGAAAAGAAACCTGACCGCAAAGATTTTCTTTTGCGGTTTTTTGTCGCCAGGGGTCTTTCCCATCCGGCCGGAAATGGTGTATGATATAAAAGATACGCGCCTGTCCGCATCCATACCGCAAAGGGGAACCCGATTTGAAACAGCGCATTACGCAGTGGCTCGGCGTCCCGCTGATCCTGCTGATTCTCGTCATCATCCTCGCCATCGGCTTTTCGAACGGCGAGATCGTCTCCGCCGCCGCGATCCTGCGGGGGCTCAGTCCTTATACCATCCTCGGCTGCTTCGTCTGCTTCGCCGGATACATCGTCTTCGACGCGCTCGGCATCCATTCCGCGCTGCGGCGGCAGGGATACCGCCTCCGCTTCCGGGATACGCTGATGGTCTCCATCCGCGGGCAGTACTATTACTACATCACCCCCGGCGCCTCCGGCGGGCAGCCCATGCAGATCTACTACCTGCGGGAGCTCGGCGTCCCCACCGGCGCGGGCACCTCGGTGCTCGTCTGCCACTTCGTCGCCTTCCAGACGATGCTGGCCCTGCTCATGACGGTCTTCGCCGTCCCGTACTGGGGATACATCCGCGAGAACGTCGGGGCGAATTTCCCGCTGCTGGTCATCGGCTACCTCGTGAACGCCGCGGGCGTCGCCTTCGCGCTCATCTGCTCGCTGACCCGGGGGCCGGTGCGCCTGCTCATCCGCTTCTGTGACTTTTTCATCCGGAAGCTCCGGCTCTCCCGGCATCCGGAGGAGCTGCACCGCCGCCTGCTCGACACCGTGGAGCTCTTCCACACGAGCGCGGCCAAGGTCTTCCAGCATCCCGTCGAGATCGTGCTCCAGATGTTTTACGGCGCGATGCAGCAGTTCTGCCTGATGAGCGTGCTCTACGTCATCTACCGCGGGCTGGGGCACAGCGCGGCCAGCCTCGGGCAGATCCTCGCGATGGGCTTCGTGCAGTATGTCTCCGCCTCCTACGTCCCGATCCCCGGGGCTTCCGGCGCGCAGGAAGGCGTCTTCACGCTGTATTTCGGCGCCATCTTCGGCGCGCACTGCTTCGCCGCCATGATGATCTGGCGGACGACGACGTTCTATCTGCCGCTCCTCGTCAGCGCCGGGACCATCATCGTGAGGCGGATCAACAAGAGAAAGGTCCAGGCGGGGCATCCGGCGGAATGACCGCGCCGCGCCCCTGCTGCTCCCCCGCGCTCAGGCGGGGGGCTTTTTTTCGCTCCCGGTCTCCGGGAGGCCCGTCGCCAGGCTCGTCAGGACCGAGAGGATGCCCGCGAGGGCCGACGCGCTCGCGACCATCCTCCAGTCCACCGCGGAGAGGACCGCGGCAGTGCCGATGGTGGCGGCCGCGGTCTGGCATACGGTCCGCAGGGCGCGGACGAAGGCCGCCTTCAGAAATGCGTTCATGGATTCGCTCCTTTCTCCGGTTTCGGGTATGCGAGGAGGATTGCGCCCCCGCGGGATTCCGCGAGGGCTTTTGCTTCTTCTTCGGAGGCGCAGGGAAGGAAGACGGCGAAGAGAACCTCTCCGGCGATGCCCTCTCCGGCGGCTGCGCCGCCACCTCTCCCAGAGGGAGGGGCAAGGCTGTCTTCCGTCTCCCCGTTTTTGGCTCCCCTTTCGGGGAAGCCGTCAGCGTCAGCTGACTGGGAGGGCCCGTACGCCACTCCCCTGAGCGGCGCGAAGCTGTGCCAGCCGTCGAGGGTATCCCGGCAGAAGCCCGCCTTCGCGCCCTTCGCGTTCAGGACGTGCTCCCCGTCCGAATCGACCAGCCCGATGTGGTAAAAGTCGCCCCTGCCGTCCGGATACTTCGCGGTGTCGGTTTTCTTCCACCGGAACGCGGCGTACCCGGGGACGGGGGTCTTCCGGAAGGCCCCCACATATTTCCGCGCAATGGTGTTCGAGCCGTGGTAAATGCTCCCGCCCAGCTGCCGGAAGGCGTAGGAGAAGGCGCCGGAGCAGTCCACGCATCCCTTCCTTGCCGCGCCCCACTCGTACGCCCAGCGCTCTTCGTACATCTTCCGGAACAGGGCGATCAGGTCTTCCGGCCGGATCAGGAGACCCCCCTCCCTTCTTCAGGTCCCTCCGTCCGGTCTTCCCAGCCGGACGGCCGTTCCAGGATCACCAGCGCGCCGCCATCCAGGAGGCGCGCGTCGGTCAGCCGGGTATAGCCCTCGTAGACGCGGCGGCCCGTCGCGGGGCTCTCGACCGCGATCGGGGAAACGCCGTCGAACAGGGCGGCTGCTTCCTGCAGCCCGAGCCCCGGGATCAGCGCGGCAAACCGACGGCTGCCCGGCGCGTCCGCGGCGAAGCGCGCCGCGAACTGCCGTCCGTCAGGAAACAGGATCCTGTCCGTCCCAAGTCCCTCCTTCAGTTGAATCCTCATCGTCCTTCTTCTCCTCCAGGCGGTCCCGCAGCGCCTCCAGGCCGCTGGCCAGCAGGTAGGCGTGCTGGGCGTTTCTGACGCCGCGGAACTCCATGTCGTTCAGGATGACGAGCAGCCGCCGGCAGAGCCCCGCCGCGTCGAACAGCCCGCCCCCGACGTTTGTCCGGGTTTCTTCCAAATCATCACCTCCGGTTTCTTCCTCAAAAGTCCGCTTTGCCGGCGGGGGAGACGGTGGCCTAACCCCCGGCCCCTTCCCAACGAGTAGGGAAGGGGTGCCTGTAAAATTGCAATCCTTCCCTTCCCAGCTTTGCGGGGAAGGGGGGACCGCCGGCGGAGCCGGTGGTGGGATAGGCTGTTGCGGGGATGTGCGAACCCCCAGTCAGGCTGACGCCTGACAGCCCCCTATAAAGGGGGCCAGCCTGCGGGCTGGGGGATAAGGCCTCTCAGTTTCGCTCTGTTCGCGAGTTCCCGCAAGAGAAAACCAAGGTTGTTAAAAAAGCCTTGCCTCCCCTTTGTAGGGGAGGGGGACCGTCCGCAGGACGGTGGAGGGGTTTGAGGCCGTCGCTCCCTCAGTACTCGCTTCCCGGCGCCTGTCCCAGGTAGTACAGGTCGCGGCGCTTCCGGCTCGCGCT
>ONXY01000459.1 GCA_900321945.1 uncultured Eubacteriales bacterium
AAGGTCTGGCGGGACCAGCCCTCCACGGGGACGTGGGCGTCCGACGCGACGACGGAGAGGGTAACCACGTCCGGTTCATTCCGGGCGTTGTTTATCGTATCAGAGGATTCCGAGGAATCGGAATCCGTGGAGATCTTCAGGTTCAGGCTGTGGGCGGTTGAGACCACGCCGTCGAAGGTGTATCTGTACCCGGCGGACTTCACGAGGACGTAGGCGGTGGACGTGGCGGGCATCAGGCAAACACCCCCTCGAGGGTTTTCAGCAGGCTGCGGCGGGTCACGTCGTAGACGGAACGGCCGACGGCCTCCGCGGAGGCTGCGGTGGAGGTGACGGAGATCGAGACCGGGGCCTGCACGGAGCGGGAAACCGGCGCGGATCCGGAAGGCGCGGAAAGGAAGAGGCTGGCCTTCGCGTTCTCCGACATCTCCCCGATGAGGGAGCGGAGCAGGGGCAGGGCCCGGGCCTCGTCCCCGGCGGGGATGACGTACTCCGGCAGGCCCTCCTCGGCCAGCATGGCCAGGGTGGGCCTGTCCACGCGGCCGCCGGAGGCGAAGCCTGCGAGGGTGATCCCGCCGCTCCGCGCGGGAAGCTGCGAGGTGTCCAGCTTCGCCACGGCCCGGACCGGAACGGAGACCGAGACGGCGGAGAGCATGGTGCGGACCGAGGCGATGGCGGAGGCCACGGCGGACGTGATGCCGGTCGGATTGACCGAAAGCTTCGGGCGGAGGGTTTCGGCTTTGGACCGCCAGGAATCCAGGGCCTCATTCGCGGAGGAGAAGTCCGCGGAGACGGAGAGCTTCGCCGTGCCGGACAGGGAGGCGGAAGGGAGGATCCTGTCCGGCAGGGAAAGAGACGCTCCGGAAATCCCCTGCAGGGAGCCGCCGGAGGTCAGGCCGGAGAGGACGTTCCGCAGGCCGGCGGTTCCGGAGAGCTCCTTCTTCAGGGAGGCCAGGGCGGCCCGGGCGGAGGAGAAGGCTTTCGTCAGGGACTCCGCGGAGGTCCGGTTCTGATCGAGGATCCTTTGGAGGCGGCGGGCGCCGTCCTCATCCACGCGGACGGCGTAGGAGGCGAGGAAATCCTGGAGGGGCAAGCGGTTTCACTTCCTTTGTCCGGCGCGGGGTGCGAGGCCCGCGCCCGCGTTTTCTTTTTCCGGGGAAGCGGGAGATCCCGCGGTCCGGTTCGGAGTTCACAGATTTCATGCATGCGCGACTGAACGAAATATATATGTTTCATATATCTGTACTGATACGAAAACAAGGATTTTCGTTCAATAGCGCTCTCATTCCTGCGCTTCCGCGGCTCTCCTTCGGTTTTCGGCGGAGAGCTGAATGAGCTCGACGGCGTCGAGAAGATCGTCCAGAGTATAGGTTCCGTCCCAGAGTTCGTGCTGTCGCCAGAGGCCGGCGGCCACGGGGAGGAAGGCCAGCTCGTCGAGGTTCGGGGCTTCGGCGGGGAGAAAGGCGGGCGGAGGGCTCAGGAAGGCTGCCCGCCGGCGGGAAAAAAATCCTCAAGCGTCCAGGCCAGGACCTCCTGGGTCAGGCGGTAACAGGCGAGGGTTTCGTATTCCAGCTCCGGCAGGCCCCAGCAGCCCTGATCCCAGACGCGGATGAAGCCCGCCGGGAGGGAGATCTCCGCGTGGCGGAGGCAGGTCCGCATGAGGGCGGTCAGGGTTTCCTCCGGGAGGGAGAGGAGGAAGGCCGAAAGGTCGTCGGCGGAGGAGGCGTGGAGGAGCTGAAGGACCCGGGCGCCGGAGAAGGCGTCCAGCTTCGTCAGGCGGAAGGTTTTTTGTTCCTCCCCGACGGGGATGA
This sequence comes from uncultured Eubacteriales bacterium, assembly GCA_900321945.1. Next base: position 1,809 of record ONXY01000459.1, read on the forward strand.
TAATGGTTTTCGTTACGGCGCGCATGGTGGATCCTTTCATACATATCCGGCTGTCTGCCGGTTTGTGAAACACCCGGGATAAAAGAGATTTTTATTGGAAAACGAATCCGACCGGAGTAAAATACTGCTGAAACAGCTGAGATCAAAAGAATGAATCAGAGGGAGGAGGAATTCGGTTTGACTGCAAGGATTAATATGAACTGGGACGAAGAAGCAAAGGTATGGATTGCGACAAGCGATGACGTACCCGGTCTGGTACTGGAATCCGGCTCCTTTGACGCGCTTGTGGAAAGAGTAAAGATTGCCATTCCGGAAATGATGGAACTGAACGGAGGCAGGAACGAATCGTATCATCTGACCTATACCGCTCATCGGGAGGATCGGATAGTGGCATACAGCCAATGAAATACTCAAGCAAAGCGGAATAAAAAAGCGTTTTCGCTGAAACGGATGACCTTTCGACAGCGCCGCGGATTGATCGCGGCGCTTTTCATTCCCCCGCCACGATGATCTGGATCATGACGGGCGGGAGGGTGTAGCGCTGGTCCCAGGCGGCGG
>ONXY01000457.1 GCA_900321945.1 uncultured Eubacteriales bacterium
CAGTACGTGGATCCGGAAGGGAACCCCACCATGGACATCCGCTACAACCCCAACGGCAGCCTCTGCGCCGTCGAGGGCATCACGAGCCCGGACGGCCGGGTGTTCGGCAAGATGGGCCACAGCGAGCGGACCGGGAAGGGCCTGTACAGGAACGTGCCCGGAAACTACGATATCCGGATGTTCGAGTCCGCGGTGCGCTACTTCCGGGGCTGATCCGGGAGGAAACCGGCGCCGGGCGCGCCTTCATACGGGATCCCGGGGAGCGCGGCACGCTCCCCGGGGCCTTTTCTGCGGCGGATTTCCGGCCCCGGAGGACCGGACGGATCAGGGAAACAGAAAACAGGGAGGATCGGGGAAATGGCTTATCTTTCGGATATTGAGATCGCGCAGGCGTGTAAAATGCGGCCCATTCAGGAAATCGCTGAAAGGGCGCACGTGGCGGAAAAATATGTGGAGCCCTACGGCCGGTACAAGGCGAAGATCGATCCGGCACTGCTGGAGGAGACCGGCAGGAAGCCCGGAAAGCTGGTGCTGGTCACGGCCATGACCCCCACCCCGGCGGGGGAGGGAAAGACCACGACCACCATCGGCCTGGCGGACGGCCTGGCCCGGATCGGCAAGGACGTGACCGTCGCCCTCCGGGAGCCCAGCCTGGGCCCGGTTTTCGGCATCAAGGGCGGAGCCGCCGGCGGCGGATACGCCCAGGTGGTGCCGATGGAGGACATCAACCTCCACTTCACGGGGGACTTCCACGCCGTCGGCGCGGCGAACAACCTGCTGGCGGCTCTGCTGGACAACCATATCCAGCAGGGGAACGCCCTGGGGATCGATCCCCGGAAGATCACGTGGAAGCGCTGCGTGGACATGAACGACCGCCAGCTCCGCTTTGTGGTGGACGGCCTCGGCGGAAAGGCGAACGGCACGCCCCGGGAGGACGGATTTGACATCACCGTGGCCAGCGAGATCATGGCGGTCTTCTGCCTGGCTTCCTCCCTGAAGGACCTGAAGGAGCGGCTGAGCCGGGTGGTCGTCGCCTACACGTACGACGACCGGCCCGTGACGGCCGGGGACCTGAAGGCTGTCGGCGCCATGGCGGCGCTGCTGAGGGACGCGCTGAAGCCGAACCTGGTGCAGACCCTGGAGGGCACACCGGCCTTCGTCCACGGCGGCCCCTTCGCGAACATCGCCCACGGCTGCAACTCCGTCATGGCCACGCGGATGGCCATGCGCATGGGAGACTATACCGTGACGGAAGCCGGCTTCGGAGCGGACCTGGGAGCGGAGAAATTCCTGGACATCAAGTGCCGCATGGCCGGGCTGATCCCCGACGCCGCGGTGGTCGTCGGCACCGTCCGGGCCCTGAAGATGCACGGCGGGGCGGACAAAAAGGATCTGGCGCGGGAAAACCCGGAGGCGCTGGAGAAAGGCGTGCCGAACCTGCTGCGCCATGTGCGGAACATGACGGATGTCTTTCATCTGCCCTGCGTCGTGGCCATCAACCGCTTCCCCACGGATACGGACGCGGAGATTGACTACGTCATCGCGAAATGCCGGGAGCTCGGCGTGAACGCCGTGCTCAGCACCGTCTGGGCCGAAGGCGGAAAGGGCGGCGAGGCGCTGGCGCGGGAGGTGGTCCGCCTCTGTGAGAATTCCCGCGCGGAGGAGCGTTTCACGTTCGCCTACGACGCGGAGGACGGCATCGAAAACAAGCTGAATACCCTGGCCGTGAGGATTTACGGCGGGAAGGGCGCCGCGCTGACCCCGGCCGCGAAAAAGCAGGCGGCGCAGCTGGAGGCCCTGGGATACGGGAAGCTGCCGGTCTGCGTGGCGAAGACGCAGTACAGCTTCAGCGACGATCCGTCGCTCACCGGCGCGCCGGAGGATTTCACCGTCACGGTCCGGAACCTGAAGGTTTCCGCCGGCGCCGGATTCGTCGTCGCCCTGACCGGGGATATCATGACCATGCCCGGGCTTCCGAAATCCCCGGCGGCGGAACGGATCGACGTGGACGAGGACGGGAGAATCACGGGCCTGTTCTGATCCGGCCGTTCCGGAACGGCGTTTCAGAGCGAAGCCCGCGCGGTCCGGAAGGAACGGATTCCGGAGCGGAAAGGGAGGCGCGGACATGAAGCTGGCAATCATCGGGGCGTCCTATCTGCAGGCGCCGCTGATCCTGCGGGCCAAAGAGATGGGGCTGGAAACCCACGTCTTCGCCTGGGCGGCGGGGGACGTCGGGGAAAAGATGGCGGACCGCTTTTATCCGGTCAGCATCGTGGAAAAGGAGAAAATCCTGGAGATCTGCCGGAAAACCGGCGTGGACGGCGTCTGCACCATCGCCTCGGATCTGGCGGCGGTGACGGTGGGATATGTGGCTCACGCCATGGGCCTGCCCGGCAATTCCCCGGAATGCGTGCTCCGCTCCACCAACAAGCACCGGATGCGTCAGGCGTTCCGGGAGAACGGGGATCCCTCCCCGGCCAGCTTCCTTGCGGAAACGGCGGAGGACCTGAAGGGCGCGGCGCTGTCCTTCCCGGTCGTCGTGAAACCGCTGGACCGCTCCGGCAGCCGGGGAATCACGAAGCTGGAGAGCCCGGAGGGGCTGGAGGCGGCGATTGAGGCGGCGAAGGCCGCGGGCTTCGAGAAGAAGGCCCTGGTGGAGGAGTTCGCCGCCGGCCGGGAGTACAGCGTGGAGTGCCTTTCCCGGGAGGGAAGCCACCGGATGCTGACCGTAACGGAAAAATACACCACCGGCGCCCCGCATTTCATCGAGACGGCGCATCTGGAGCCGGCGCCGCTGTCCGCGGAAACCCGGGAAAAAATCCGCCGGACGGTGTTTCACGCGCTGGACAGCCTGCTGATCCGCTGCGGCGCGTCCCACGCGGAGCTGAAGATCGCCCCGGACGGGACGATCCGCCTGATCGAGATCGGCGCCCGGATGGGCGGGGATCTGATCGGAAGCGACCTGGTGCCGCTGTCCACCGGCGTGGATTACGTCGGGGACGTGATCCGCTGCGCGCTGGGCCGGGAGCCGGAAGCCTTCCGGAGCATGCCGCCGGATCCCGGACGCTGCGCGGCGGTGCGTTTCGTTTTCGGGCCGGAGGATCTGGAGGCCCTGGCGAGAATGAAGGCGGAGCGCCCGGAATACCTGATCCGCGAGGACGTCCGTCCTCTGACCGGCGCAGCGGTCACGGACAGTTCCTCCCGCTTCGGATATTTTCTGGCGGCCGCCCCCTCTGCGGAGGATCTGGCCCCGTACCTGCCGGAACGGACGGGGGACTGAAACGGGCGCCGCCGTCCTTCGGCTTGCCTTACGGAACGGAAAGTGGTATTCTTTTTCACGCGCGGCCGGAAGCGGAGAGACTCCGCTCCTTCATCCCTGGCCGGAGGATCATGAAACACCGCGCGTCCGCGCGGCGCGGATCCTCATGAAAGGGGCCGCAGGAAGGAAACGGGTGCAGCCGGCCGGGAAGAGATTCCCGGCCGGTTAAATAAACCTGAGAGAAAAGAGGAAAAGGGTATGAAACGGTGGATGTGGATTCTGACAATGATCGCCTGCATGGGACTGCTGCTGGCCGCGCCGGGGGCGGCGGAGGAAACGCCGGCCGCAGCCGCGGAGGAAGCGCCGGCCGCCGCTGCGGCGGAGACCGAAGGTATTTTCGCGGGCGCTGAGTTCACGCTGGAGGACGGACGGTACGGCTTTCTCACGGGCATGCCGGACGGCGGGGACTGGTCGTCCCACGCGTTCCACAATCTCTACATCATGGATATCGGAGATACGTCCTATGCGGCGGACGGAGCGCAGGGCGGACTGTATTATCAGTTTTACACCTTCGGTTCGGATTACGGCATGATGGAGGAGCCGGAAAAGGCCCGCGCCTTTTACCGGGATGATTTTGCCGAGTGGGTGGCGGAATATCCCGACGGCGAGCTGAAGGAGTTCGACATCGACGGACACCCCGCCGCCGCGTTTCTTGTGTCCGATGAGACCAACGAGGAGAACAGGGCGAGCGGGTACGGGCTGCGGGTCGATTACGCGCGGATCATGTACGCCCGGAACGCCGCCCTGTTTGTGGGAACGATTCAGATCTGGAATCAGGAGGACGTTTCCCGGCTGACCATGAAGGACGTGGAAACCTATCTGAAGCATGTGCGCTACGACGAAAGCCTGGCGCCGATCACGGCGGCGGACGCGGCGCTCACCCTGACGGAGAAGAGCGGCGCGGCGACCGTCACAGCCGGAAAGAAGCTCAGCTTCAAAGCTTCCTTCGCCAACCCGGAAAGGGTCAGTAAGAAGAACAAGAACGACGGAATCGTCTGGTCCGTGAAGGACGCCGCCACCGGCGAACCCGCGGCGAACGCGAAGATCGCGAAGGGCGTTCTGACGGTGGACAAAAAGCTGGAAAAGGTGACGGAGCTGGTCGTAACCGCCGCGTCCGAAGCCTACGGAAACAGCGCGTCCCTTACCGTTACGGCCTACCCGGCGCTGCAGGGAGTCACCGCCGAGCCCGCGTCGCTGAACTTCTACCTCGGCGCGACGGAGCCCCAGACGGTGAAGGCCGCCATGAACCCCGACGTGATCCCCGCCGAGGGATTCACCTGGACGTCCTCGAAGCCGGCCGTCGCGGAAGTGACGGACAACGGGGACGGAACGGCCGTGATCACCGCGAAAGCCGCCGGAAAAGCCACCGTTACCGTCAAGGAGCCCGGCGGAAAGAGCGCGAAGATCAGCGTTACGGTCGGCGAACCCGTAACCGCGCTGGAAGTCTCCTGGAAAGGAAAGGCGGCGCCCGGCGGAACCGTGACGCTCACAGCGAAGCTGACGCCCGCCAGGCCCGCGGACAAAACCGTGGAGTGGAGCACCGACGCGGACGGGGACGTGGCGGTCATCAGCGCCAAGGGGCAGCTGAAGATCAAAAAGGGAGTGCCGGACGGCACCGTGATCACGGTCGTCTGCAAGGCCCTCGGCGCGCCCGAACCCCTGACGGAGACGGTGCAGATCACCGTCGGACAGTAAAGACGGATTCATTCAGCCCCCGGCCCGGCCGGGGACTGTTTCCGGTCCGCGGCCGGAAGCGGTTTAGCGCTTGCCTAAAGGCGCCGGATATGATATGATTCCTCCCGTACGATTCCGTACAGGGAGGATTTTTATGATGGAAACGATCACCACCCGGGAGCTGAAGGAGCGCCTGCAGGAGCTGCAGGGGCATGAAGTGACGATGCAGGGCTGGATCCGCAGCCACCGGAAGCAGAAGAACATGGGCTTCATCGACTTCTTCGACGGCACCTGCTTTAAGAATCCCCAGGTGGTCTACGACAATACCATCGCGGATTTTGACGCGATTCAGGCGTTCCATATCGGCAGCGCCGTGCGGGTCACCGGAAAGGTGGTTCCCAGCTACAAGGATCCCGAAACCCCGGAGGTTCACGCGACCGGGATCGTGCTGGAGGGGGACTGCCCGGAGGACTATCCGCTGCAGCCGAAAAAGCATTCCCTGGAGTTCCTGCGGGAGATCGCGTATCTGCGGCCCAGGACGAGGCTTTTCCAGGCCGTTTTCCGCATCCGCAGCGTGGCGGCCATGGCAATCCACACCTATTTCCAGGACCGGGGCTACGTCTACGTCCACACGCCGCTGATCACCGCCAACGACGCGGAAGGCGCCGGCAACACGTTTACCGTGACCACGCTGCCGCTCGGGGAGAAGCCGGACTTCAGCCGGGACTTTTTCGGAAAGCCCACGTCCCTGGCCGTGAGCGGTCAGCTGGAGGGGGAGACCTTCGCCCTGGCCTTCGGGAAAATCTATACCTTCGGCCCCACCTTCCGGGCGGAGAACAGCAACACCAAGACGCACGCCGCCGAATTCTGGATGATTGAGCCGGAGATCGCGTTCTGCGACCTGGATCAGCTGATGGACATCGAGGAGGACTTCCTGAAGAACCTGGTGCAGACCGTTCTGGACAAATGCCCGGACGAGCTGGCTTTCCTGGAGAAGTTCACGGGCGGCGGGCTGATCGATAAGCTGACCGCCCTGGCCGGCAGCACCTGCGCGCGGATCACCCACGAGGAGGCCATCACGATTCTGCGCAGGGCCATGGAAAACGGCACGGAGTTCCAGTTCGAGCCGAAATACGGCGAGGATACCGCCAAGGAGCACGAGAAGTACCTGACCGAGGAGTATTTCCACAGCCCGGTGTTCGTCTACAACTGGCCGAAGGAGATCAAGGCCTTCTACATGTACCAGAACGACGACGGGAAAACCGTGGCGGCGGTCGACCTGCTGGTGCCGGGAGCCGGGGAGCTGATGGGCGGAAGCCAGAGGGAGGACCGGTACGAGAGGCTGGCTTCCCGCATGGACGAGCTGGGCATCAGCAAAGAGGCCATGTCCTGGTACGTGAACCTGCGCAGATTCGGCGGCTGCACGCACGCCGGCTTCGGCATGGGCTTCGAGCGCCTGCTGATCTACCTGACGGGAGTGGAGAACATCCGGGACGTGATCCCCTATTTCCGGACTCCCATGAACTGCGATTTCTGATTCC
>ONXY01000456.1 GCA_900321945.1 uncultured Eubacteriales bacterium
GCCACGATGAAGACGACTGTCAGGATCAGCTTGACTCTGGGATCCAGACGGTGCACCGGGCTGTCCACCGGGTAATACTGGCCCATCGTGATATTGTTCAGCACGGCTTCTCCCCCTTCCAGAGGCGGAGGAGCGCGTCCCGCATTTCCTCCGGACGGTACAGATCCGGAGGAAGGGGATATCCCTTCTCCCGCAGCGCGGCGCAGAGCTTCGAAACCTCCGGGACATCCAGACCGATGGACGTCAGCAGATCCCTCCGCGCGAAAACGGCCCGGGGCGTGTCGTCCGCGACCAGCCTGCCTCCGGAGATGACCAGCAGGCGGGACGCCAGACGGGCCATATCCTCCATGGAATGGGAAACCATCAGGATCGTTGTGCTTTCCTTTTCACGAAGCTCTTCCAGCATCGACAGAATCCGGTCGCGGCCCCGGGGATCCAGTCCGGCGGTGGGCTCGTCCAGAATCAGCACTTTCGGGGCCATCGCCAGCACGCCTGCGATGGCGACCCGCCTCATCTGACCTCCGGAAAGCTCGAAGGGGCTCTTTTCAGCGTATTTCTCATAATCCAGGTGGACGCTTTCCATGGCGTGGCGGACACGCCGGTCAATCTCCTCCGCGGAGAGACCCTGGTTTTTCGGCCCGAAAGCGATATCCTTCGCCACGGTTTCCTCGAACAGCTGGTATTCCGGATACTGAAACACCAGGCCGATCCGCTGCCGCAGGGCCCGGCGGTTGACTTTTTCGCCGTTCAGATCTTCGCCGTCAATAAGAACCTGGCCGGAAGTGGGCTTCAGAAGACCGTTCAGATGCTGTACCAGCGTGGTTTTTCCGGAGCCCGTGTGGCCGACGATTCCGATGAATTCCCCTTCCCGGACGGTAAAGGAAACGTCGTTCAGGGCGACGGTGCTCAGCGCGCTGCCCGCGGAATAGGTATGGGTCAGGTGACGGACTTCAATGGGCAAAGCCTTTCCACCTCCTTCACCATTTCTTCCACCGTGAGAATATCCTTTCCGAAGGGCATGCCCGCTTCCCGGAGTTCAGCCGACAGCGATGTCATTCTGGGAACATCCAGATGAAGTTCCCGCATGCGGGCCACGTCCCGGAAAATCTCCCGGGGCGTTCCGTCGGAAACGACGGTTCCGTCAGAAACGACCAGAATCCGGTCCGCCTGCGCGGCCTCTTCCATGAAGTGCGTAATCCAGACAACCGTGATCCCCTTGTTCCGGTTCAGCGAGCGGATGGTATCCAGCACTTCGCTGCGGCCGGACGGGTCCAGCATGGCAGTGGCTTCGTCCGCGATGAGAACGGACGGCTCCATCGCCAGAATGCCGGCTACGGCGACGCGCTGTTTCTGCCCGCCCGAAAGCATATGCGGAGAGGAGTCCGCGAAACGGCTCATCTGTACGGAGGCCAGCGCGGACTCAACCCGGGGAATCATTTCTTCCTGCGGAACGCCCAGATTTTCCAGGCCGAAAGCGACGTCCTCCTTCACGACCGTGGCTACGATCTGATTGTCGGGATTCTGGAAAATCATTCCGGCGCGGCGCCGGATTTCCCAGACGTTCTCGTCCTTCCGCGTGTCGTATCCGCAGACGACCACGCTGCCTTCGGTGGGAATGTACAGAGCGTTCAGCAGCTTGGCAAGGGTGGACTTTCCGGAGCCGTTGTGGCCCAGCACGGCGACAAACTCGCCTTCGCGGATCTCCGCACGGACCCCGGAAAGAGCGGGCGACGCGGCTTCCTCATAGGTATAGGAGACGTTCTCCGCCTGAATCCGGATCTGTTTCTCCATTGGTTGCTTTCCTCCCGGTCTGTCAGGGCAGACTGATATCGATGCAGTGTATCCTGGGCGGGCAGAACACCCGGGCAGGGATGACGGAACAGCCGGCGCCCGCTGAAACCAGCAGATCGGACCGGTTTTCAACCAGCCATCCGCCGCGGTACCGGTCGTCCACGTCCGCCCCGATATCCAGCAGAGGTCCGATTCCGGCGATCTGACCGCCGTGCGTATGGCCGAAAAGAGCCAGATCGAACCAGCCCAGCCGTCCGCTCCGGTCCGACGCGCGCTGGGCGTCCGTGATCACAGAGGGATTATGACTCAGAAAGACAACGTAATCCTCCGCGGATGTGCCGCGGGCCAGCGCCTCAAGATCAGGCGTTCCGGTCAGCACGTCGTCCAGCCCCGCGACGTAGATGACGCTGGTCCCCACGCGGACCGCGGCCACGTCGTTCACAAGGGGCGTAACCCCCGCGTCGCGCATGGCGTCCGTAACCGTGTTCCTTTCCAGATCGTCCCCCCCGTGATCCGCTTCTCCCAGCACGCCGAGCATCGCGTAACGGGCGTGAATGGACGGGAGCTTCCTGAAAAAATCGACGGCGGCTTTCGGACTGTCCCCGACATCCCCGCCGAAAAGGACAATGTCCGGCTTCAGATTGTTAATCTGGTTTACCAGCGATGAAACCCGGCCGTCCGGAAAGAAGAAACCGTAATGGATATCCGACAGGAACACCACCCTGAGACGGCCGATGTCCGCCGGAAGATCCTCAGAAGTCAGGTTTGCGCGGTCCACCCGGATAAACATGACTTCCGTAAACGGAAGAACCAGCAGAAACAGGAGCAGGATCATCGCGGCGATAATCAAGCGGCGGCGGCGCCTGTTCCGAAGCTGGTGCCTGGAGCGGTAATGAGACGAGGCCGTGGATGAAACCGCCCAGGGCACGGAAGGCGCATGCTTCCCCCGATATCCGTTCATCCCGCGGACCTCCTTTCCTCCGGAACAGCATAAAGAACAGGCCCGGCCTTTCCGGACCGGGCTTTATTGTACACGAAATGAGCGGAGACTTCAAGAAGGAAGAAGATCGCTTTTCAGAACCGCCCACAGCGCCACGTCCGCCGGCTCGCCCTTGTTGATCACGCGGGAACGGAGAACGCCTTCCTTCTTCATGCCGCATTTTTCGAGCACGCGGCCGCTCGCCGGGTTCCGGACGTCGTGCTGCGCTTCCACGCGGATGACGGGGAGATCCCCGAATACAGACCGCAGCACGCGTGAAACCGCCTCGGTCATGATTCCTCTGTTCCAGTACTCTCTGGAGAGAGAGTAACCGATTTCACACGAAAGGTTTTCCGGGGAGTAGAACATGAATCCGACCGTGCCGATCACACGCCCCGTCTCCTTCAGCACAATTCCCCAGGAAGAAGGAAGGGCGCTCCGGTACAGTCTCCTGATATAGCGGATATACTCCCTTGTTTCGCGGACGGAAGTATGCGCCGGCCAGAGCACATAGCGCGCGACCTCCGGGTCCGACGTCCAGAGAAAGAGATCCTCCGCGTCCCGCATCCGGAGAGGCCGGAGCACCAGACGGGTCGTTTCCAGAAGAGGGAGACGGCGGAAGTACGCGTATACGGGCGACTCAGAGGCGAATCCGGGGAAAATCTGTCTGCTCATTTCAAAAATCCTTAACAAATCGGGCAGGATGTTACAAATCAATAAAAAAATGACGAAGCGAAACAACCCTTGAAATTCGACGGGAAGAAATAAAAATCCTGCATTTCAGGCCGATGTAAGATATTTGACAATATTGAGCGGGAAGGGTACAATAGATCCATCCCACGCAGGAATGTTACAACAGGAGGGATGACAACGATGATGAAAGCCGGTTTTTTCAGAAGAATGCTGGCAGCGCTGACAGCCTGTCTGATGCTTTTCGCTTCGGCGGGCGCTCTGAGCGATCCCGCGGGAAAACTGCAGAACACGCAGATCACCGTTCTGTGGACGGATGAGAACGGAAATGAATATTCCTGGCCCGCCTGGCCCGTTGAGGGCAGGGAAGGTGCATACTGGGTTCAGGTTCCGGCGGAGGCGCTGGGGAACCTGACCCTTCAGATTTCCAATCCGGATTACGACGACGTGATCTATCCGGAAAACGGCATGGTTCTTGCGGACGTGCAGGACGCCGGGACGACCCTGGACGGGCCTTATGTTCCGATTCAGGCCGCCGACGCGGAAGGAACGGCTTATCTCCAGCTGTATCTTTCCACGCAGGCTGCGGCGCCGGAACCTGAACCTACGGCCGTCCCGACGGAGGAGCCCACGGCGACCCCGACGGAAGAACCCACGGCGACCCCGACGGAAGAACCCGCGGCGACCCCGACGGAAGAACCCGCGGCGACCCCGACGGAAGAGCCCGCGGCGACCCCGACGGAGGAGCCCGCACCGACGCCGACGATTGTCCCGGTGGAAGAAACGGAGGAACCCGCTCCCACGGAACCTTCCGAGCCGGAACCCGTTGAAACGGTTATCCCGGTCGGAACCATGATCAACCGCTACGGCGTAATCAACGACAAGCAGGTAGCCGTCCGGTCCGAGCAGAGCACGAAGAAGGACAAGACAGTACTGGCCCGGCTGAGCAAGGGCGAGCACATCTATATGCTGCAGGAGCGGATCAACGACAACCGGGACAGCTGGACAGCCGTGCTTTACGAAGGACGGGTCGCGTACGTCATGAGCAAATTCCTGACGCCGCTGTCCCAGGCCGAAAGCGACGCCTATATGGGAGAGACCGGCGCGTATGTGCAGCCGATGACGGAAGCCGAGCTGGCCGAGCTGGAGGATTCCGCGCGGGAAGGCGCGGCGGATCCTGAAAACAGCGGCACCAGAGGAGCGGACCGGCCGGCGGGAACGCCGGAGGAAACTCCCGCGGATGAGCAGCCGGAGGAAACTCCCTCCGGCGAACAGACACAGGAAACCGAAACGACTCCCGCTCCCACGGAGGAGCCCACGGAAGAGCCCACGGAGGAACCCGCTCCGGAGCCCACGCCGGCGGAGACGCCCATTCCGGTCGGAGAAATGATCAACCGGTTCGCCCGCACGAATTCCAAATCCGTAAACGTGCGGACGGAGCCGAACAAAAACGCGAAAAAGCTGTTCAAGAACAGCCTGAAAAAAGGAGAAACGATTTACGCGCTTCGGGAGGAAGTCAACGACGAAGGCGAAACCTGGATGCGGGTCATGCGGAACGGGAAGACGGGATTTATCCGGTCCGATCTGCTGGATGTTCTGACTCAGGCCGAGAGCGACGCGGTCATGGCCAAAATCAAGGGGACTCCCGTTCCCCCTGTGACGGCGGAAGATATAGACGGCAGGCCGGAAGAACCCGCGGATGAAACGCCCGGGCAGGAGCCTGCCGGGACTCCGACGGAGGAACCCGAGGCGACTGCGACAGAAGAGCCCGAGGCGACGCCGACAGAAGAACCCGAGGCGACTCCGACAGAAGAACCCGAGGCGACTGCGACAGAAGAGCCCACGGCGACTCCGACGGAGGAGCCCACCGCCACTCCGACGGAGGAACCCACCGCCACTCCGACAGAGGAGCCCACCGCCACTCCGACAGAGGAGCCCACCGCGACTCCGACGGAGGAACCCACAGCCACTCCGACGGAGGAACCCACCGCGACCCCGACGGCGGAACCCACTTCCACCCCCACGTCCGCGGTAACCGCGGAACCGCCGCAGGTGACCGGCTACGCCGTCACGATCGGAGACGGCGCCTACGTCCGGAACTGGCCCAGCACCAACAGCGTCATCATGGACGAGCTTCCGGGAAACAAGGTGGTCTTTGTCAACGCCCAGATCTATGTGGACGGCGTCGCCTGGCATCAGATTCAGTATAACGGCAATCTCGGCTACGTCCGGGCGGACATGCTCAGAATGATGAGCGAAAGGGAGATCATCCAGTACCTGGATCAGATGAACGCGACCCCGGAGCCCACGGCGGCTATCACCGTGGAGCCTTACGACGGCAACAGCCTGAGCAGCTACGGCTACACGACGACAACAGTCAATTTCCGTGAAAGCGCGAGCACGACGTCAGCCCGCCTGCGCCAGCTGAAGCGCTACGCGTTCTGCCTGGTGCTCGGAACGACAGAGGTCAACAGGGAAACCTGGTACCGCGTAAGCTACGACGGAAAGACGGGATACATTAAGGGCAGTTATTTCAAGCAGATGACGCTCAGCGAGCTGGAAAGCTTCCTCGCTTCGCCCGAGTACGCGGAAGGCCTCGCGAACAACGCGGTGAAGTCCGGTACCGGCAGCGGCAGCGGATCCTCCTCCGGGAACTCCGCTTCCGTCACCCCGGCCTCCGCAGAGGATCAGAAGGTCGACACCTGGAAAAACCCGGACAGCGGAATCGTCGTCAGCTATGAGCCTTTCGATCCCTTCGCCACGCCTGCCCCGCTGAGCACGGAGGAACCGAACGATTATCTGAATTCCCTGGTGAGGGACGTTCAGAGCGGTTCCATGACCATGGAACAGGCGGAGACGCTGCTGAAGGTGCATTATCAGGGCGCGGCGGATCCCGATAAGATGGTGGCCGACGGCCTTGCCTACATTCGCGAGCAGGTAGGCGCCCAGGAGGAGACAGCCACGCCCGAGCCGACCGAAGAGGCCCTCGCGACCGCGGAACCTGAACCGCCGCAGGAGGAGACCGGCGAGGACGTAGGCAGCAAGGGCCCGGGCGCCGCCGTGTGGGTTGTGATTATCGCCGCCGTACTGGCCGCGGCGGGCGGCGGATACGGCTGGTATTCCAGCAGCCAGAGGAAACGCAAGGCAGCCCAGGCTGCGGCCCAGAAGAAAGCGGCCCAGGCGAGGAAACAGCAGACGGGCGGAACGCAGACCGGCAGTCCGGCTTCCGCGCCCAGACAGAGCATGGGCAGCCGGACCGGAACCTATACGGAACAGAACGGACGTCCCTCCGCCAAACCCGCCGATTCCGCGCCCGGACAGACGCCGGCGCAGCGCAAGCCTTACGGCGGAAGCGTCGAAAACCCCTACGGAAGGTACTCCACAAAGTCCGGGGACGACGACAACCGGTATACGTCCTCCTTCCGGCAGGAAGACAGCGGCGCGAAGGAACAGGCGACGCACAGACGCAGGCGCAGCGAGCAGTCCGGCGCAGACGACAAAACCTGACCGGCCTTAAAAACCCGGGGAGAACCGCACAGGTTCTCCCTTTTTCGTTTGCCTTTTCCCCCGAATCTGTGTTATACTTCATTATATCTTAAGAAACAGGGAGCGGTAACATGGCTGAACGGCACGGGAGCGGAAAAAAACAGGCGAGCCGGATGATCGCGCTGATCA
>ONXY01000454.1 GCA_900321945.1 uncultured Eubacteriales bacterium
ATTCCGTGCCTCGACCTGTGCTATGAGGAGGACAGCCGGGCGCAGGTGGACATGAACTTCGTCATGAATGAGCGCGGAGACATGATCGAGCTTCAGGGTACCGGAGAGGGCCGCGCATTCAGCCGGAAGGAACTGGATCAGCTGCTGGCTCTCGGGGAGAAGGGAATCCGGGAGCTGATGGAGGCCCAGCGGGAGGCGCTCGGGGACCGGGCGGCGCATCTGTGCGCGAAGCCCGCGCTGCTGGCCGCCACCGGAAACGCGCACAAGCTGCGGGAGCTCCGGGAAATTTTCCGTGATTACTATACGGTCCTGCCCATGAGCGCGGCGGGATTCACGGAGGACATCGAGGAGAACGGGAGCACCTTCGCGGAGAACGCGGTTATCAAGGCGGAGGCGGTCTGCGCCGCCACGGGTCTGCCCGCCATCGCGGACGACAGCGGCCTGAGCGTGGAGGCCCTGAACGGGGAGCCGGGGGTGTATTCCGCCCGGTACGCCGGAACGCACGGGGACGACGAGGCCAACAACGACCTGCTGCTGCGGAAAATGGAGAACGAGGAAAACCGGAGAGCGTATTTTGTCAGCGCCCTGGCCCTGAAGATTCCGGGCAGGGAACCCATCACGGCGGAGGGAAAATGCCCGGGGACGATCCTGCGGGAACGCCGGGGCACGGGCGGCTTCGGATATGATCCGCTTTTCCTTTACGAGCCGCTGGGGAAGACCTTCGCCGAGCTGAACGCGGAGGAAAAGAACAGCGTCAGCCACAGGGCCCGGGCCTGCGCCGCCATGAAGGCGCTGCTGGAGCGGGAACCCGCGGCGGAATGAGAAATCCGGACGGGAGAAAAGCATGTACGCATTTATTGAGGGACAGGTCTGCGAGAAGGGGAACGGGTATATCGTGATCCTGGCGGCCGGCGTGGGCTGGCAGATCAGCTGCTCCAACACCACGCTGCAGGCCGCTCCGGCGCTGGGGGAAAAGATGCGGTGCCATACCGTGCTGAGCGTGCGGGAGGACGCGATGGAACTTTTCGGCTTCGCCACGAAGGAGGAGAAGCAGATGTTCCAGCAGCTGACCTCCATCTCGGGCGTGGGCGGCAAGACCGCTCTGGGCCTTCTGGGAGCCATGCCCCTGCGGGATCTGAACCTGGCCATTCTGCTGGGAGACGTGAACGCGCTTTCCCGGGCGCCGGGCATCGGAAAGAAAACGGCCCAGCGCATCGCGCTGGAACTGAAGGAGAAAGTGACGCAGGCGGACGTGTCCGCGCGCGCGGACGAAGGCGTGCCGGAGACGGTTTCCGCGGCCCGGACGGATCAGGTGATGGAGGCCATTGAGGCGCTGACCGCGCTGGGATACTCCTCCATGGAGGCCCGGAACGCCGTTTCCCGGGTGAAGGATCAGAACGCGGACGCGGGAGAACTGATCCGGCTGGCCCTGCGGAACATGGCGGGCATGTAGGCGGACC
This sequence comes from uncultured Eubacteriales bacterium, assembly GCA_900321945.1. Next base: position 1,461 of record ONXY01000454.1, read on the forward strand.
GGAAGGCTCCCGTGAAAAGGCGGTTCAGGCCCGGGAAGACCCGGAAGCCGGAAGAATGCGGAGAAAGAAATGGAAGACGCGAGAATCATCACCTCCGGATACACGCCGGAGGACGGCGCGGTGGAGCAGACGCTCCGGCCGCACACCCTGAGGGAATACGTGGGACAGCAGGCGGTGAAGGACAGCCTGGGTATCTACATTCAGGCGGCCCTGACCCGGCATGACGCGCTGGACCATATGCTGCTTTACGGCCCGCCCGGACTGGGAAAAACGACGCTGGCCTGTATCGTCGCGGCGGAAATGGGCCAGAACATCCGTGTGACCAGCGGACCCGCCATCGAGCGGCCCGGGGATCTGGCCGCCATCCTCAGCAACCTGAGCTCCGGGGATCTGCTGTTCATCGACGAGATCCACCGCCTGAGCCGCAGCGTGGAGGAAGTGCTGTATCCCGCCATGGAGGACTACGCCATCGATATCATGATCGGCAAGGGCCCCACGGCGCGGAGCATCCGGGTGGATCTGCCGAAGTTCACCCTGGTTGGGGCCACCACCCGGGCGGGACTGCTCTCCGCGCCGCTGCGGGACCGTTTCGGCATGCTGTTCCGGCTGGAGATGTATTCCCCGGAGGAGCTGAGTCAGATCGTCCGGCGCAGCGCGGGCATCCTGGGGGTGGACGCGGATCCGGACGGTCTGCTGGAGATCGCGCGCCGCAGCCGGGGAACGCCCCGGATCGCCAACCGGATGCTGAAACGGGTGCGGGACTACGCCCAGGTGAAGGCCGGCGGGCACATCAGCCGGGAGATCGCCCGGGAGGCGCTGACGATGCTGGACGTGGACGAGCTGGGGCTGGACCGGGTGGACCGGAACATGCTGGCCTGCATGATGGACAAGTTCGGCGGCGGACCTGTGGGGCTGGACACGCTGGCCGCCACCACCGGAGAGGACGCCGTAACCATCGAGGACGTCTACGAGCCTTATCTGATGCAGCTCGGATTTATTCAGCGGACGAGCCGGGGCCGGGTCTGCACGCCGGCGGCATGGGCGCACATGCACAGGCAGATGCCGGCGGCGCCGGCAGAGGCGGAGACCGAAGCGCAGATGAAAATGGATCTGTAAGACGCGGACGGCCGGGAAATCCCGGCTGTCTTTCGCTGCCGGGAAGAAGGAAAAAGCATGAGAACATCGGATTTTGATTACGAACTGCCGGAGGAGCTGATCGCCCAGACGCCCATGGAACCCCGGGACCATTCCCGGCTGATGGTGGTGCACCGGAAGACCGGTACGCTGGAGCACAGGCGCTTTGACGACATCACGGAATACCTGAACCCGGAGGACGCCCTGGTGATCAACGAGACCCGGGTGATCCCGGCCCGGCTGCTGGGCGAGAAGGAAGGAACCCGCGTGCCGGCGGAAGTGCTGCTGCTGAGGCGGATCGACGCCACGGACTGGGAGGCTCTCGTGAAGCCGGGACGCCGGCTGAAGCCGGGAACCTTCTGCTCCTTCGGAGAGGGGCTTCTGCGCTGCGAGATACTGGAAAACGTCCCGGAAACCGGGGGAAGGCGGATCCGGTTCCATTACGAGGGCGTTTTCGAGGAGCTGCTGGACCGGCTGGGGGAAATGCCGCTGCCGCCCTATATCCATGAGAAGCTCAGCGATCCGGAACGGTATCAGACCGTGTATGCCCGGGAGGAGGGCTCCGCGGCCGCCCCGACGGCCGGGCTGCATTTTACGCCGGAACTGCTGGAACGGATCCGGAAGAAGGGTGTGACCATCGTGCCGGTGCTGCTGCATGTGGGGCTCGGCACCTTCCGCCCGGTGAAGGCCGAGGACGTGGAAAGCCATGAAATGCACAGCGAGTACTGCCAGGTGACCCCGGAGGCCGCGGAGACCCTGAACCGGATCCGCCGGGCGGGCGGAAGAATCGTCTGCGTGGGAACCACGTCCGTGCGGACGCTGGAAACCATGGCCTCGGAGGACGGCGTCATTCATCCCGGCGCCGGGGAAACGCGGATTTTCATCTATCCCGGCGTAAAGATCCGGGCCGTGGACGCGCTGATCACCAATTTCCACCTGCCCCAGAGCACGCTGCTGATGCTGGTCAGCGCGTTTCTCGGCCGGGAGGAGGCGCTGGCGGCCTACCGGACGGCCGTGAAGGAAAGATACCGCTTTTTCTCTTTCGGGGACGCGATGTTCATCGACTGAGAACGGAGAAAAATATTGTTGATTTTTTCACAAATCCTGCTATAATCTGTTTTGTTACGAAACCCATACCGCATTGACTGGAGGCGTCCATGAAAAACTCCAATGCAATGTCTGTACCGCTTTGCCTGCCCTTTGCGTGCTTCGAGTTTGACTCCGGGAACGTTTCCGGGTTCCGGGAGACGCGTACCCATTATTTCGCGGAGATTCTGTTCGTCCGGGAGGGAAGCCTGCACCTCAGGCTGGACCAGGAGGAAATGACGCTGCACCCGGGGGAGGCCGCGATCATCTGCCCCGGCGCGAGCCATCAGGTCAGCCCCGGGGGCGCCGAGGAAATCCGCCTGGTGATGCTCCGGATGGATCCGGACCGGCTTCCGGAATTTCCGGATTATTCCCCCAGCCTGAAGAGCATTCTGGCCGAGGCAAAGCGGGCGAACATCTCCATGCGCCTGTCCGCGGAGGAAACGGCGGCGGTGCATCTGTCCGAACTCAGCGTCATGTGCCTGCAGGAGTTCAAGGCCAGACCGTTCGGCTTCGATCTCAGCATTACCGCCAGGCTGGCCGTGATGTGGATGCATCTGCTCAGGTACTGGATTGCCCGCGGGCTGAAACTGCCGAAGCGGGAGGCGCAGACGGATCCGATCTATTCCCTGACGGGATACATTCAGTGTCACCTGAGGGACAATCTCCGGGTGGAGGATCTGGCGGCCCGGTGCGGGCTCAGCTATCCCTGGTTCGCCAAAAAATTCCGGGAGATTTACGGCGTCAGCTGCAAGGACTGCATCGAGCAGATCCGGGTGGCCCGGGTGGAGCAGTTCCTTCTGTTCACCGACATGGATCTGGCGGAGATCAGCAAAGCGACCGGATACGCGGACTGCAGCCACATGATCAAGAATTTCAAGCGGGTTATGGACATCACTCCCGGCCAGTACCGGCTGAGACACAGGCGGTGAAAAAGGAAAACAGGGCGCTCCCGGCGAATCATTCATGCCGGGAGCGCTTTCGCGCGCGGCGCGGCCGCGCTCCCGCGGCGGAGGAATAAACGCGGAAAAGAGGGAAAACCGTTGAAGGAAAAGATCCGAAAGCTGTTTACCGGGGTATGGAACGTGCCGAACGCGCTGACCATTCTCCGGCTGATCCTGATCCCGGTGTTCGTGATTCTTTTCCGCCGGGGACAGCTCCGGTGGGCGCTGGCGGTTTTCTGCGCGGCCAGCCTCACGGACATGCTGGACGGATATCTGGCCCGGAAGCTGAACCAGATTACGGATTTCGGCAAGCTGTTCGATCCGCTGGCCGACAAGCTGATGGTGCTGACGGCCCTGTTCTGCCAGGGCTTCGCGGGGGTCTTCCCCTGGGCGGCCGTCGCGATCGTCCTGGCCAAGGAGCTGCTGATGGTGCTGGGCGGCGCGTTCATGCTGGGGAAGGGCGTGGTGGTCTACGCAAACTACTACGGCAAGACCGCCCAGGTCTTCTTCATCGCCAGCCTGATCCTCAGCTTCTTCCACCGGGAACTGGAGGACGGGGGATACCCGCTGGACCGGTATCTGCTGTGGATCACGGTGGGCCTTTCGATCCTGGCGATGATCGTCTACGCGGCCGGCGCGTGGAAACAGCTCCGGAACCGGAAGGAAACGGACGGCCCGGACAGGCCGGACGAACCGGAAAAACAGGGATAAGGGAACCCCCGGCGCCGCCAGACGCCGGGGGCTTTTCGCGCGGAACGTTTCCGCTTGACGCTGAAAGATTCTTGCTGTAAGATGCAGAAGAAATCTCCACAGGGAGGAGACGGAGCATGACGGAATGCGTTTTCCGGGGGGCCGGAACGGCCCTGATTACTCCTTTCCGGGACGGAAAGGTGGATTACGAGGCCTTTGACCGTCTGATCGATTTCCAGCTGGATAACGGCGCCGCCGCGCTGATCGTCGCGGGGACGACGGGGGAGGGCGCCGCGCTGACCGGGGAGGAGTACACTCGTCTGATCGCCGCGGCCGTTAAGCGGACGGGAAACCGGGTTCCGGTGATCGCCGGGGCCGGCTCCAACGTGACGGCTTCCGCGGTGGAAAAGACCCGGGAGGCTGCGGCGGCCGGGGCGGACGCGGTGCTGCTGGTGACGCCCTTTTACAATAAAACCACCCAGCGGGGCCTCGCGGCACACTACCGCGCGATCGCGGATCAGAGCCCGAAGCCCTGCATCCTGTACAACGTGCCCTCCCGCACGGGGCTGAATATGCTGCCGGAAACGGTGGCGGAGCTGGCGGACCACCCGAATATCGCCGCGCTGAAGGAGGCCTGCGGAAACATCAGCCAGGCCGCGCGGGTCCGGCGGCTGTGCGGGGACCGGATCGCGCTGTATTCCGGCTGCGACGACCAGACGGTTCCGTTCCTGAGCCTGGGCGGTCTCGGCGTCATTTCCGTGGCCGGCAACGTGCTGCCCCGGGAGATGAGCGAGATCTGCCGGCTGTGGTTCGCGGGCGACTGCGCGGGAGCCGCGGCGGCGCATCTGCGGCTGCTGGACGTGATGAACGCCCTGATGGAGGAGACGAACCCCATTCCTGTGAAGGCGGCCTGCGCCAGGATGGGCTACGGAAAGAACGAGGTGCGTCTGCCCCTGGTGCCCATGGAAAAAGAAAAGGAAGACAGGCTGATGCGCCTGATCGGGGAGGCCCGGATTCAATGAGAATTCTGCTGACGGGATATGAAGGCCATATGGGAAGGGAAGTGCGGCTCAGCGCGGAGCGGGCGGAAGACGCGGAGATCGTCTGCGGCGTGGATCCCGCGGCGCCGGAAGGAGACGGGATCTGCGTCCGGAGCCTGAAGGACTGCCGGGCGGAGGCCGACGTGCTGATCGA
>ONXY01000453.1 GCA_900321945.1 uncultured Eubacteriales bacterium
ATTCCCGCCTACGTGCTGGAGCATTTCCGGATCGTCGAGGTGGAGGAAATTCAGCAGGCGCTGGAAACGGCCCTGGTGAAATGAGCAAAATGGAGATCAGGAAAGCCGAATTCGTCACCTCCCTCGCGGAATACGGGGATTTTGAGGGAAAAGGGCTGAGACAGATCGCGGTGGCGGGAAAGAGCAACGTGGGAAAAAGCACGATGATCAACAAGCTCTGCCGCCGGAACGGCCTCGCCAGGACTTCCTCCACGCCGGGAAAAACGAGACTGATCAACATCTTCCTGCTGAACGACAGCTTTCATCTGGTGGATCTGCCGGGATACGGCTTCGCAAAGGTCGACAAGAAGGAAAAGCTCCGGTGGGGGAAGATGATGCAGGACTACTTCACCCGGTCGGACGAGCTGAAGCACGTATTCTGTCTTGTGGACATCCGGCACGAGCCCACGGAGGACGACGTCACGATGAACCGCTTCCTCCGGGAGATGGGTATTCCTTTCAGCGTTATCGCCACGAAAGCGGATAAAATCAGCCGCGGCGCCAGAAGCAGATATCTGGCGCCCATCTGCCGCGCGCTTCTGGTGCAGCCATGGGAGATTATCTGCTTCAGCGGGGAGGACGGCACGGGCCGGGAGGAGCTTCTGGCCAGGATCGAAGAGGTGCTCGCGGAATAACGCGGACGGATGAATATTTACTATTGCGTTATGGGAATTTCAGTAGTATAATCACCACGCCAAACGGGAGGGAAACCCGGAAAAGGCGCATAGAAGGGAAAGAACGGAGCGAAAAGTGGCGGCTGTTCCCAATATCATGGGGATTTCGATCCGCTTTTTTCCGATCCTTCCGGATTATACCCTGAAAAATGGAACGACAGTGGGAAAAAGTTCCAAAACGGCTCTAAGGAGGGAATTCCCATGACCCTGATCAAATGCCCCCGGTGCGACCTGAACTACATCACGCCCGATCAGAAATACTGCAAGGTCTGCCTTCGCGAAATGAAGGGGGACAGCGGCGCGGAAGACGTGGAACTCTGCAGCATCTGCAACGAGGCGCCCGCGCTGCCCGGAAAGGACGTCTGTCTTTTCTGCCTCCGGGAGATGAACAAGAGCAACAGCGACGAAAGCGAGCCGGCCGACGACAGCGTGGACGCCAGCAGCATCGGCGAGATGGACGACGTCAGCACAATGGACGAGATCATTCCGGACGAGGAGGACAACATCCCCGGCCAGGAATACGGAGAGATCGAACAGGAGCTGAGCCTGGAGGAGGTCCGGGAGGACGAGGAACGCGGGGCCGACGAAGAGGAAGACGAGGAGATCTGACGGATGAACCTGTTTGCCATAGGCGATCTGCACCTGCCGGGCGGCCAGGAAAAGCCTATGGAAGTGTTCGGTCCGCAGTGGGAAAACCATTTTTCAAGGATTTCGGAAAGCTGGCTGGAGCGGGTCGGACCCGAGGACGCCGTGCTGATTCCGGGCGATATCAGCTGGGCCATGACGCTGGAGGACGCGCTTCCCGATCTGGAGGCGGTCGGCCGGCTTCCGGGAAAGAAGGTCCTGATCCGCGGGAATCACGATTACTGGTGGGGCGGCATCGGAAGGGTCCGGGCCGCGCTGCCGGAGGGAATGTACGCCCTGCAGCAGGACGCTCTGGATCTGGGAGCGTTCGTTGTGTGCGGTACCAGGGGATGGCTTGTTCCCACCGAGGGGACGCCTCTTCCGGCCCACGACGAAAAGATTTACGTCCGGGAACTGCAGCGCCTGGATCTCGCGCTGGAGGCGGCCGGGCGGATCGCTGCCGGCCGGCCGGCGGTCGTCATGCTTCACTACCCTCCGCTGTATCAGGGAACCCCTGACAGCGGATTCACGGAGCGCATGGAGCGCGCCGGAGTCCGGCTCTGCGTTTACGGGCATCTGCACGGAAAAGGCATCCAGTCCGCCTGGTGCGGAGAACGGGGCGGCGTCCGATATGAGCTGACGTCCTGCGACAGTCAGGATTTCGCTCCGCGAAAAATTAACTTTTTATAACAAATAACATCCGGATTTTCAACCGGCCGGGGCCGCATGAGCGGCTCCGGCTTTTTGTTATACAAAATATGGATTCCGCGTCCGGAGACGGACACTATTCGCCGATTATATATTACAAATATATTACATAAATATTAAGCAAATATGACTTATCCATTTCTCTTTTCAAAAAACAGGGCTGAACAAAACAGAAAGAGGGGTTGAAACGAAGAAAGACTTGTGCTAAATTTGTGGGGCAAAAGGGGATTCTATCCCAAAAAAGAGTAGAAAAGTGGGGGAAAGGGGGGTGCCGCCGTGGACGAGACGAAAACCGGCGAAAAACGGCAGGATCCCCCGAAGCGCGCTTTCCCGGTACGCTTTATCGGAAGCTTCAATCACAGCCTGGACAGCAAGGGACGGCTGGTTATCCCCCAGACTTTCCGGGAGAAGCTCGGTGAGACGTTCTGCATCGCCCCCAGCTACGACTTCCGGAGCATTTCCGTGTATCCCACGGAAATGTGGGAAAGAAGAAACGAGCAGTACGAAAAGCTCGGTACGCTGAACCCGGCGCTGAACCGGTATCTGGAACAGTTTTACGCGCTGAGCTACGACGAGCAGTCCTGCGACGGGCAGGGACGGATTCTCCTTCCCGTCAATATCCGGGGAAAGATCCTTCAGGAGGACCGGGATGTGGAGATCACGGGCGCGAACGATCATGTGCGCATCGTGTCCGCTTCGGCCAGCAGGGAGAGCTGGGACGGTTTCCGTCAGGAGCTGCCGAACCTGCTGGAACTGATCGCGGCGCTGGATCAGGGAGATCCGAAATAAAAGAAGGAAAGAAAATCATTCTGAGGAAAGGAGGGACGCCGGATGGCCGAAACGGCTTCTACAAGGATCCGGAGAAGCGTGCGCTTCGCGCAGCTGGAAAACCAGACCGGCTCCCTCAGGACGGAAGCGGCGCCACGCAGACAGCGGATTACCGTCGCGGATCATCTTGAAACCAGAACGTTCCAGAACACACAGGACTGGACGGGAGGCATGGGAATCAGCCCGAGCGGACGTTTCCGCGTGGTTGAGGCAGGAAGAAAGGAAAGGATGGCGGACCGGAAAGGGATCCGCCGGGACTGGGCCGGACGCCTTCTGGCGCTTCTGGCGGCTGTCATAGCCGTCGCGCTGCTGGTGGAGACGGCCGCTTTCGGCGCGGGCCAGGTCCGGATTCAGCAGCTGAACAGAAGCATAGAGGCTGTCGGAGTCCGGAACGACAGGCTGCGGGAAGCTCTGGAACGGTCCAGCGGGGACGTAAGCGTATGCACCGAGGCGGTTAAGCTCAACCTGGTCAGCTCCAGCGGCGTGCGCCCGATTCCGCTTACGGCGCCGTCCGGAGCCAGCATGGTCCTCATGAACAGCGAAACGCCGGCGGAGACCGCGGAAATGCGGGCTTCGGCGTCCTCCGACACGGGCAATCAGGGAGACTGATCCGTCAGTCTCCCTGTTCGTGTATGAATCGCAGACGAAGGAACAGAGGGGTAAAAAGCAATGAAGCTTCGTGAACTGATAGCCGAGACGCCCTATGTGCTGGAAACCAGAGGAGATCTGGACACGGAGATCCTGGAGATCACCTCGGGCAGCAAGGACAGGACGGATCACGGCCTTTTTTTCTGCATCGTCGGCGCGCGCTTCGACGCGCACGACTACGCATGGGAAGCCGTTGAAAACGGCTGCGCGGCGCTGATCGTGGAACGGTTCGTCGAACTGGACGTGCCGCAGGTCCGCGTCAGCGACGGCCGCGCGGCCATGAGCCGGATCGCGATGGCGTTCTACGGATATCCGTCCAGGGGCATGCGGATGGTGGGAATCACCGGGACGAAGGGGAAGACCACCACCACCTATCTGCTGAAGAGCATTATCGAGAAGGCCGGGATGAAATGCGGGCTGATCGGCTCCACGGGTTCCATGATTGCGGACCGGCATCTGGACGGAAAGCTGACCACCCCGGATCCCATCGACCTGCAGAAAATGCTCCGGCAGATGGCGGACGAGGGCGTGCAGGCGGTCTGCATGGAGGTCAGCGCGCACGCCATCGACATGTACCGGCTGGACGGAATGGAATTCGAGGTGGGATGCTACACAAACCTGAGCCAGGACCATCTGGATTATTTCTATACGATGGAACGGTATTTTGAGACGAAGAAAAAGTTCTTCACCTCCGGCATGGTCCGGAACGCGGCCGTCAACGCGGACGACGAGAGCTCCGCCGGGCTGATCCAGGATCTGAAGATGCCGTTCGTCACTTACGCCATCGCCATCAACGCGGACGTTTTCGCCCGCGATATCGAGATCACCGAGGAGGGGGTTCAGTTCAGCATTCAGATGCAGGGAATGAGCGAGCTGCGCGTCCATATGCGGATGACAGGCATGTTCAACGTGTACAACGCGCTGGCGGCGACCTCCTGCGCCCTGATTCTGGGCATAGAGCCGGAGCGGATCCGGGAGGGGCTGGAAGCGGTCGCTTCCGTGCCCGGACGCATCGAAATGCTGCAGACAGGCACCCCCTATAAAGTGATTCTGGACTATTCCCACGCGCCGGAGGCGCTCCGGAACATTCTGAAAACGGTACGTCAGTTCACCCGGAACAGGGTGATCGCCGTGTTCGGATGCGGAGGCGACCGGGACAAGGGAAAGCGTCCCATGATGGGCGAGATCGGCGGAAAACTGGCGGATTACTGCATTCTGACCTCGGACAATCCCCGCACGGAGAATCCGCTGGTGATTCTGGCAGCCATCGAAAAGGGCATCAAGCCCACCGGCGGAAAATACGAGGTGATCGAGAACCGCCGGGAAGCCATCCGGCGGGCGCTGGAGATCGCGGAGGACGGGGATGTGATC
>ONXY01000452.1 GCA_900321945.1 uncultured Eubacteriales bacterium
AACCCGTCCGGCTTGTGCAGCGCCAGGTCGATCATGTATTCTCCGTTCGCCGCCTGCAGGCCGTCGATCTTCAGGTCGATGCTGCCTTCCTTTTTCAGCGTCACCGGCTTTGAGGTGTCGATCAGGGTGTTCGTCCCGTAGATCAGCACCCCGTCGCTCCGGTACAGCGCCAGGCCGATCACCGCGTCGTCCAGTTCCTTCTCCGCCGTGTAGTCGATATGGACCGTGAAGGGCTCCCATGGGGTGAACTTCGTCTTCTCTTTCCCGTCTGCGCCCAGTACCTTCACTTTTGTCATCCGGGCCTCTCCGCTGCCCCACCGGAGCAGGTTGCCTTCCGTATCCTTTTCCTGCGTCGGTTTCTCCTCGGGCTCCTCCTCTTCCGGCTGGTCCTTCCGGCTCATCCATTCCATATAGTGGGGATGCACGTCCCGGGGTGCGCCTTCCATGCGGATCAGTCCCTCGTCAATCCAGATGCTCCGCTCGCAGATCTGCTCAATCTGGGCCATCGCGTGGCTCACAATCACGATCGTCGTGCCCTTTGCCTTGATCTCCTGCAGCTTCCGGAAGCATTTCGCCTGGAACGCCGCGTCGCCCACCGCCAGGATCTCATCGATCAGCAGGATGTCCGCGTCCACGTTGATCGCCACGGCGAATGCCAGGCGCATATACATGCCGCTGGAATAGGTCCGCACCGGGTCGTCGATGAACTCCTCCAGCTCGCTGAAGGCGATGATCTCCTCCAGCCGCTCGTTGATCTCCTTCCGGCTCAGGCCGAAAATCGACGCGTTGGTATAGATGTTCTCCCGGCCGCTCAGGTCCGGATGGAACCCGGCGCCCAGCTCGATCAGGCTGGAAACCCGGCCCTTGGTTTCAATGGTTCCCTCGTCCGGATACAGGATCTTCGTCAGCATCTTCAGGGTCGTGCTCTTCCCGCATCCGTTCTCCCCGATCAGGCCCACCGCCTCGCCCCGGCTCACCTGGAAAGAGATCCCGTTCAGCACCCAGTGCTTCTGGTATTTTCCTCTTCCCGCCGTCAGGAACCGGTCCCGCAGCGTGTTCCCCCTGTCCCGGTACACCCGGAACATCTTCTTCACATCCCGGACGTCAATAACGATTTCTTTCATGTTTGTTCTTACACTCCCCGAAGGTCCATGGGCATTTTCACGGCCGCTGCCAGTGGCAGATGAAGGCCGGGGAAATGTTAATCCATCCAGCGGAAAGCCCACATTTCCTTTCTTACATGACTTCCGAGAATCTGCGTTTCAGCTTCCCGAACACCAGGAAGCCTAAAGCCAGGACCACTAACCCTATCCCAAAAGAAAGACCAAGCGTCGCGAGCTTGGGTACACTCCCCGCGTACAGGATATCCCGGTACGCGGTCACAATATTCGTCATGGGATTCAGTTTGAAAAGCGGCAGCAGCCGCTCCGGCACAATGCTCAGATCGTACATGATCGGCGTCATGAACATCCACGCCATGGAGATAATCCCCAGGATATGCTCCAGGTCCCGGAAATACACGTTCACCGCGCTCATGATCATCGTGATCCCCAGCGCCAGGATATACTCCACCGCCATCACCAGCGGCAGGCACAGAAGCCCCAGGATATTGAACTGCACACCCGAGAACAGCGCCACCGCGAACACCACGATCTCGCAGTACAGCATGTTCACAAACGAGCTCGTCACAAACGCGACAGGAATGACCTCCCGCGGGAAATAGATCTTGTTCACCAGGCTCTGCTGCTGCAGAAGGCAGCTGGATCCGGCCGTCAGGCAGGCTGAAAAGAAGTTCCAGGGAATCAGGGCCACAAACAGGTACAGGTAGAACTTCTCCACTGTGCTCCGCAGGATGATCGAAAACACCACCGTGTATACCAGCAGCTGGCACAGCGGCACGATAAACGTCCACAGAAAGCCCAGCACACTCGCCTGGTACCGTCCCCGCAGATCCTTGTGCACCAGCGACCGGACCATGCTCCGGTACGCCCAGATCTCCTTCACCGTCTTGATCATCAGCAGCTCCTGTAGTATTCCAGCGTATCTTTCAGTATCTCATCCAGCGGAATCTCCGGCTCCCATCCCGTATCCCTTGTCAGCTTCGAATGGTCGCAGCAGATCACCGGCGTATCGCTGGGCCTCATCCGCGCCGGGTCCTGCTTCACCGCCACCGGCGCTTTCGCCAGGACGATCAGCCTGTCCAGCACTTCCTGCGCGCTGTACGTCTTTCCGCTCCCGACGTTGTAAATCTCCCCGGCCTTTCCCTTCTCGGCAATCAGCCGGTACGCCCGGACAATATCCTTCACATGGGTAAAGTCCCGCTTCGAGCTCAGGTTTCCGACGCATACCGCGTCTGCTTCGCCCCGCTCCGCCTTCACGATCCCCTGGGCAAAGTCCGGAATCATGAACCCCGGTTTCTGTCCGGCCCCGCCGTGGTTGAAGCTCCGCGTCATGCAGATTTTCATCCCGTACGCCTTCGCGTAAGCCTGGCCTGTCTGCTCCTGGGCAATCTTGGAGATGGCGTAGGGCGTCATCGGCTGCAGCGGCGTCTCTTCGGACACCAGCTGTCCCTTTTCTTTCAGGTTCCCGTACTCGTCACTGGAGCCGACCAGCACGATGGCGCAGTCCGGACAGTATTTCCGTGCCGCTTCCATCAGGTTCACCGCCGCCACCAGGTTGATCTCCATCGTCATGGCCGGCTTTTTCCAGCTCAGCCCGACGTTGGCCTGGCCCGCCAGGTGAAAGATCACCTCCGGCCGCATTTCCTCCAGCAGCGCGTCAACCTTTTCTGCCTCCAGCAGGTTCACGGCCACGGTTTTCTCCCCGGGCGCCAGGTCCAGTCCCGTCACGTCATACCCGTGCGCTTCCAGCTCCGCCCGCAGATACTTCCCGACAAACCCTTCGCTGCCGGTAATCAATGCTTTCAAATCCCTATCTCCTTAAGTCCGATTCCCTGTTCTGTCCTTCTCCAACACCCTCACGGTGTCATCCTGAACGTAGTGAAGGATCTCCTCCCGAGGACACTATCCTTCAAACTTAACTTCTTCAAAACGTTATAATACTTGGTCATTCCGACCGAAGGTTCGTAGCGCCCGGAAAAAGAGCCAGTGTGCTCTTTTTCAGCGAAGAACGGGCGGTAGCCCCGTTCGCGGAAGTGA
>ONXY01000505.1 GCA_900321945.1 uncultured Eubacteriales bacterium
AACTTCTCCGGTTTCTCCCTCACCAGATAGGCCCAGCTGACGTAACCGCTGACCCCGTAGTATGTGACGTAAGCGGAGGATTCCGTGCTTTTGCCGGTATCCGGAATGATATTTTCTCCGTACGGAATCTGACCTATTACTTTGCCGCTGCCTGCCTCTCTGATGTTTACCGATTTGCCGTTGGGAGTCTTTACATACCAGATTTCCGCAAGCGCGGAAGCGCACATGCAGACTGTCAGAATCGTCAGGATCAGGAGAACCGTTTTTTTCATACGCATCATTTACGCTTCCTTTCTTGTACAGAACCCGTTTGACCTGGCTGTTTTCTTATTTCCCGAACTCCGAAACTTGTATGATTATATCACGCGTTTTTTCTTTGCGCAATCCCGAAACTTCGCTGAGTCTGGCACTGAAACCTCGCTGAACCCGGCGCTGACGCCCTGTCCTGATATTCCGGGTTTCCCGGCCTTCCGGAATGGGGCGCCGGGCGGGAAGCAGAACAGAAAGAATCCGGCAGCGCTTTATTTACGGGCGGCCGGCATACCGTAAGGAGCCCTGACGCGCCGGACAGGCGCAGTTATTCAGATCACCCGGTACGACCGGCCGGACAGGGCGGAGCTGGTCCGGGCGGGAAATGAAAAACCCGCGCGGTTTTCGCCGCGCGGGTCTGATCCGTTTTCCCGCTCCGTTCCGGAGCCTGACCGGGACCACCTGAGATTATGACTTTTTTTTGTTCCGATCGTACATGGTTGCGACCGCGTAACCTTCCGCGATGCCTCCGGCTACGCCTCCGATCATCGCGCCGACCGCGGCGCCTACCGGACCGGCCGCCAGACCGAGCGATCCGCCGACCGCGGCGCCCTTACCCGCGCCGAACACGAACCCGAGCAGGCCGGCGGCCACGTCGACGCCGCCGTTAACCTGTTCCATTTCTTCCATGCTCAGTTCCATTGTGTTTGTATTCATCCTATTTTCCTCCTGTGCCTTGCGCACGTCGTTTTCATTTTCAGCAGCGCCTGTTTCAGCGCTGACATCTGTTTGTACGCAGGTACGGGTGGAGATGGCGGTTTTCATCCGGAAAGCTTGCTGTCTGCTTTACCCTCCGGCAGGTTACCTGGCTTCAACGGTGATTTCACAGGATGCGGAAACGGGTTCAGGGGCTCCCAGGGCGGTGCAGGTGACGGTGATCACCGCGCCGGCCGGCGCGTCTTTGCTGATTTTCAGCCGGCCTTTTCCGCTGATCACCGCGATGGATTCGTCCGCGTCGACGGACCACAGCACATCGGGAACAGCCGGCTTGGCGGGCGTCAGCTTTCCGCTGAAGTCCATGGTTCCGCCCGGGACGTTCTTTCCCTTGCGGGTGATTTCCACCGCGGTAACGGGGTCGGCAACGAGGACTTTGATTTTCAGGGTTTTGCCGCCGGCCCGGGCGACGATATCGGTTTTCCCCGGAGCGACGGGGGACACGGCCGCTGTGCTGTCGCCGTTGTCCGTGAGTTCCACAATACCCGCCTTCGACACGGAGAAAGCGCAGCCGTCCAAAGTCAGCACAGCCGGATCAGCTGTAACGGAAAGGGCCGCGGGATGGAATGAACCGGTATAAAAGACGAGTTCCGCGGGATCCGCGGTGAGTCCCTTCAGCGCGGGCCAGGCTGTGACGCGGCAGGTACCGGACGTTCCGTAATAAGCCGATACGGCTGTTACGTCCAGTTCCGCCACGCGGTCCAGGCTTTTGCTGACGGAAAGGGTCCCTTTGCTGATTTTCGCGTAAGAAGGCGTTTTGCCTGTATCGGCTTCGGTGACCCGCCAGGTGATGCCGTTGTTTTTCAGTTTCGCGTTGACCGCGTCCGGATTGCCGAAAGAGGCGGTGAAACTCAGTTTGCCGCCGGCGCTGACGGAGGCCGCTCCTCCCTTCGCGACGACGGTAACAGCGGCGTCCGCGGCCGTCATCGGCGCCTCGCTCTCGTCGTAACCGAAATGGGACGCCAGGAAAGCCAGGTCGCTGAAGCCGACGGAGAGGGACGGATCACGCACGCTGATCTTCGCCACAAGGATACGATCGTTCCTGGGATAGTAGATGCCGCAGGCCATATCCATCCCCCGTTCAGCGGGCAGGATGACAAGCGCCGCGGGGTGTCCGTCCACATCACAGTAGGAAATTCCGCCGGAACCCAGGTTCCGGCTGAGTTCCTTTTCGAACCATTGCATGGCGGAGTCCGGATCCTCCAGCAGGCCGTCGTTTTCAAGCGGATAGATGATATACTCGGCATACAGGCCCTCGCCGATTTCCGAACGGCAGGACGATGAACCGAGATACGAGCCGCTGCTGAAAGCTTTGCTGGACCAGGGACCGCCGTCAGGCAGGCGGGCGATAAAACCGGCCCCCCTGGCTTCCTGTTCCCAGCGAGCGTCCGTGAACGGGCCGCCGGAGGCCGGGACGGTGACGGAAACCGAGACGGCGGCAGGCACGATCTTCAGGGGCAGGTGAATATCTATTCCCACGCCGCGGATAATCAGCATATCCACGGGTTTCTGAGCCAGATCGCTGACAGGAACGCTGCCCGTCCACATATCGGGAACGCGCAGATAAACATCGAAGAACTTCACGTCTTCCATGTCCAGGGCGGGAAAGGCCTCCCGGATCCGGCCGGCTGCCGC
>ONXY01000451.1 GCA_900321945.1 uncultured Eubacteriales bacterium
CCGGACCGTCCGGGTTTCCTGTTCTGGGTGTTCCTTCTGCCGGATCCGGCCCGGTCCGCTTCCTCGACCAGCGCTTCCACGTCCGTCCCGATCAGCTGAATTCCGCTCCCGTCGTTTCCGTCTTCAAGGGTTTCGATCATGATTTCAGCGGATACTGCTGAGGCAGTCAGAACGTCCTCTGCTGTTTCCTGTATTGCCGGGTTTTCCTGATTCCCGGGATTTTCCGGGGTTTCCGGTACGGCCGCGGGAACCTCCTTCGCGGAAGCCGCGCCGCTCTGCGCCGGCTGGCCGCCGTTCGCGCGGGTGATCTGCTCCAGCGGGTATTCCCTGATCTCCGTGGTGTCCCCGTTGGGGATACGGACGAAAACCGTCTCTTTCACGATGTTCAGATCCGACACGGTCCCGGGCCCGTCCGGCGTAATCACCTCGCGGCCCGCTCTGGGCATGCGTTTCCGGGTCTGCTCGTACTGATCCTGCTCGTATTTCAGGCAGCACATCAGCCGGCCGCAGACGCCGCTGATTTTCGTCGGGTTCAGGGACAGGTTCTGCTCCTTGGCCATCTTGATGGACACGGGCTGGAAATCGTTGAGGAAAGCTCCGCAGCAGATCTGCCTTCCGCACGGCCCGAGGCCGCCCAGCATCCGGGCCTCGTCCCGTACGCCGATCTGCCGCAGCTCGATGCGCGTCTTGAACACGGAGGCCAGATCCTTGACCAGCGCCCGGAAATCGATCCGGCCGTTCGCCGTGAAATAGAACAGGATCTTGCTGTTGTCAAACAGGATCTCAACGGAGACAAGCTTCATCTCCAGCTTGTGCTCTTCGATCTTCTGATGGCAGATCCGGAACGCCTCCCGCTCCCGGACCCGGTTCTCCGACGCGTGCTGGATATCCTGGGCCGTGGCGACGCGGATCAGCCGCATGGGTTCGCTTCTGAGCGCGTCGTCCTCCATCCCGTGCACGCCGAGAATCACCTCGGCCAGGTCCGCCCCGCGCGCCGTCTCGGCGACCACGTAGTCCCCCACGGAGGGCGTGAGCGCGCCGGCGTTATATGTAAAGATCTTTCCGTCCTTCTGAAAACGGATACCGACCAGATTCTTCATTTACTGACTGCCTCCATCAACGTTAAGATCAGCTGTTCCGTCACGGCCTGGAAGTTCACCATGGAAGCCGCTCTTTTTCTGGCCAGAAGAAGCCCGTCCATCAGCGGGACGTAGTCTTCCGCCGAGGCGTTTTCCGCGAACTTCATCCAGCGCTTCGGAATCTCCTCCGCCTGAGTCCCCGGCTCCTGAACCCTCAGGGAGATCCTCCTGAGCCGGCTCAGCAGATCCTCCAGCACGGAAAACAGCGCGTCCGCCTCCGCTTTTCTGTCCTTCCACGCCGTGGAGATTTTCAGAATTCCGCTCCGGGATTCGCATTCCAGGAAATCACGGATCACTTCCTCCCGGAACCGGAGGAAGCTCTCGTCCCGGGCGTTCTTCAGCGCGGCCCCCGGGGATCCGCCGGCGGCCAGCGCCGCCGCTCTTGCTCTGCTTTCCTCCACGCCCTCCGAAATCAGAAGACGGATCAGCTCCCCGTCCGTCCAGGGACGGAGCTTCAGCGGACGGCAGCGGCTGATGATCGTCGGCAGCAGGTCCGCCGTCTGAACCGCCGTCAACAGAAAAAACGTCCCCTCCGGGGGTTCCTCAAGGGTCTTCAGCAGCGCGTTCTGCCCTGCGGCGCCCAGATCCTCCGCGTGCCGGATGATGACGACGTGCCGGTCTCCCTCCAGCGCGTGCACGCTGATCCGCCGGATCATCTCCCGGACGTCGTTGACCGGGATCGTCGTCTTTGCCTTTTTCTCCTCCGGGGAGATCGGGACGCCCTTCTGCAGCACGGTCAGATCCGGGTGTTCCAGGGTCTCCATCTGGACGCAGGAGCGGCACTGCCCGCAGGGCTTTTTTCCTTCGCCCTGACACAGAAGCACGGCGGCCAGAGCGGCCGCCAGCGTCCATTTGCCGGTCCCCGCCTCCCCGCTGATCAGAACCGCGTGGGGGGCGGTCCCCTCCCTCATCTGTTCCAGCAGCGAGGAAACGCCTTCCCCCTGTGAAAGAAAACGCTCAGGACCCGTCATGTCTTATACCTTCAGGAACTGATCCACGGAAAGAACGAAAAGCGTGGCGCCACCGACGGTCACTTCCACCGGGAAAGGGGAATATCCGCCGCCCGCCGTCCCGGTCGGCATCATGCTGGCCGTGGTCAGCTGCTTCCGGCTCTTGCAGACGGTCTCGATGGCGTGGATCGCGTCCTGGACCTGATGATCCTCCACGCCGATCAGCAGGGTCGTGTTGCCGGCCTTCAGAAAGCCGCCCGTGGTGGCCAGCTTCGTGACGCCGAAACCCTTCTCCATCAGACCCATCAGCAGACGGGAGGAATCCTCATCCTGGACTATGGCTATAATCAGCTTCATGCGGGAAAAACCTCCTGCAAGTTTTACCGTTGGCTATTATATCCAATCTCCCGCTGAAAATCAAGTGAAGCCTTTACATACGGCGGGAAAGAGGCTAAACTGGAACCGCCATACGGAAGGGGGCTGCGGATATGGATCAATCCTGGACCGCCGCGTCGGCGTTCGGCCTGGAGGGCGCGATCGCCGCGGAGCTGCGGAGACTCGGCATGCGGGACGTGCGCCCTGAGAACGGCTTCGTACGCTTTCAGGGGACTTACGCGGACGGGTACGCCTGCAATCTTTCCCTGCGATTCAGCGACCGGGTCTATCTGCTCCTCGCGGAAAAACCCTGTTTTTCCTTCGAGGACCTGTTTCAGCTGGTTTCCTCCGTCCCCTGGGAGAACTATGCCCGCGGCACGGAGGCCTTTCAGATCTCCGCCCAGTGCGCGCGCAGCCGCCTGATGAGCCCCAGGGACTGCCAGTCCGTCACGAAAAAGGCTCTTCTGGAACGCCTGAAGGCGAGGACGGGCCAGAAACTCTTCGCGGAAAACGGCCCTGATTTCCCCGTTCACGTTGCGGTGCATTCCGACGTCGTCCGCCTGCTGCTGGATACCTCCGGCTCCTCCCTTTCCCGCAGGGGTTACCGCACCTGGAACGGCGAGGCCCCGCTGCGGGAGACGCTGGCCGCCGCGCTGGTCGAGTTCAGCCCCTGGCGGCCCGGAATGCCGCTTTACGATCCCTGCTGCGGAACGGGCACTATCCCCATCGAGGCCGCCCTGCGGCAGGGCCATATCGCCCCCGGTCTGCGGAGGCGCTTCACTATGGAGGAGTTCCGCTTTTTCCCGGCCGAAGAAGCCCGCCGCCTGAAGGATGAGCTGGAGGCGGCCCGCGACCCGGACCGGATCGTTAAAATCGCCGGGTCGGACATCGATCCGGAGGCGGTGGAGCTCGCCGGCCGCCATCTGCGCCAGGCCGGTCTGGAGGGCCGGATCCCGTTCTCCGTTCTCCCGCTTCAGGAAGTGAACCTGGAGGAGGAAAACGGCGTCTTCCTGTGCAACCCGCCCTACGGCGAGCGCCTCGGGGATCAGAAGGCCTGCCGCGAATTGTACCGGGATCTGGGCGCGCTGCAGAAGCGGCATCCGACCTGGAGCCTCTGCGCCATTTCCTCCGATCCCGCTTTCGAAAAAGCCTTCGGCCGTAGAGCCGATAAAAAACGCCGCCTGTACAACGGGCGGCTGGAATGTCAGTTCTATACCTTCACGGGCCGGAGAATCAAAGCCTGATACCGTTCCGTCCGTAAAATATCAATATTGCAGGGAAACCCGTTCCGTCAGCGGGAAAGGCGTGTCCTTCTGCACTTTTTCGAGGATGCGCAGCGCGTCGTCCCCCGTCGCGGGGCACGGCTGATAGTCGTTTGTCTTCCGGGCCGCGGAGGAACTGGTCAGGATGGGAATCAGCTTCAGCTGAATCCGGTTCTCCTCCCGCTCCGGGAAAAAGAAGGCCTGAACCAGAAGCCCGTCGTATCCGGACAGCCGGATCGTACCGCCGAAAGAAAGGTTCCCGAGGCTGTACACGACCGGCATGCCGTCGATCCATCCGATTCCCTGCACGACGTGCGGGTGATGCCCGATCACCAGATCCGCCCCCGCCCGCCGGCAGGCCCGGGCCATGGCCTCCTGCAGGGCGTTGTGGTTCTCCTCGTATTCCGTCCCCCAGTGGCACTGGTAGACGACGAACTCCGCCCCCGCCTCCCGGAGGGCCCGGATATCCGCTTCGATCACGCCGGGATCCTGACAGTAAGTCGTCTCCCTGCATCCGCCGAAGCCGAAGAAGCGCCCGCCGATTTTCACGAGGGCGTTTTTTCCGTTCCCGCAGACCTCCGCGACGCCTTCCAGCGCCTTCAGGGTGGAGGCGTACCCCTCCTCCCCGTAGTCGATCGTGTGGTTGTTGGCGACGTTGACCATCTCAATCCCGCCCTCGCGCAGGACCTCCGCGTACGATGTCAGCCCCCGGAACCGCCAGGCCTTTTCCGTATCCTCGCCGCGGGGGTCGTCCTTCAGGACGCATTCCAGATTGACGCAGGTCCAGTCGTCC
>ONXY01000450.1 GCA_900321945.1 uncultured Eubacteriales bacterium
CTCGTTTCCCTGTGCCGCGCCCTGCCGCCCCTGACCGGCGCGGAGGGCTTCGCGCGAGGTTCGGACGCGCTCGCCTGGCTGGCGGAGCACGACGCCGCGCTGGCTCTTCTGGAAACGGAACTCCCGGATATGAACGGGCTTGACCTTGCGGCGGAAATCCGGAGAATCCGCCCGGATACCGCGATTCTGTTCGTAACGGGATCCTCCGGATACGCGGTCGGCGCTTTCCGCCTGCGCGTATCCGGTTATCTTCTTAAGCCAGTCGGCAGGGAGAGGCTCGCGGAGGAAGTGAACTGCGCGCTTTCCGGAAGGCGCCCGGAACCGCGGGCGCGCGTTCTGGCCCGGACGTTCGGACCCTTCGATTTCCTTGTGGACGGGAAATCCGTTCCGTTCCGTCAGGCCCGCTGCAGGGAGCTTCTCGCCTACCTGGTGGACCGTCATGGCGGCGGCGTTACCCGCGCGGAGGCTTTTTCCGTCCTCTGGGAGGACCGGGTTTACGACCGCCCCATGCAGAAGCAGTTCGACGCCGTTCTCCGCAGTCTGCGGCGCACGCTGGAGGAATGCGGCGCCGGCGGAATCCTGGAGGTCAGAAACGGCTGCCTCCGTGTCCGTCCGGAATGGATTTCCTGCGACGCGTGGCGTTTCTTCAGCGGGGATCCGGAGGCAGCCGGCGCCTTCCGGGGGGAATATATGAAAGGCTACGCCTGGGGGGCGGAAACCGAAAGCTTCATGAACCGGAAGCATGGAAACGAACCGCGGCAGATCCTGTTCTGAACCGGGACCGCCGTGCCGTGAATCAAAAAAGCGCAAAAAAAAACGCCGCGCTTTCCGGCGCGGATGTGAAACCGTACGGGAGGATGAGGAAATGGCCGGGAAGCGCAGGCCCGTGCTTTTTGTTTTTCTGGCTTCCGTGTGTTTCAGCACGGGAGGCCTTTTCTTCAAGCTGATCCCCTGGTCGGCGCTGGCGATTAACGGCGCGCGGAACCTGATCGGGGCGTCTGTGATCGGAATCTATCTGCTTCTTTCCGGCCACCGGCTGGTTTTCAGCGGCCGCGTTCTGACCGGCGCGCTGGCGATGATCGGCGTAACGACGCTGTTCGCCGTCGCGAACAAGCTGACGACGGCCGCGAACACGATCGTGCTGCAGTTCACGGCGCCGGTCTTTGTCATTCTGTTCATGGCGGCGTTCTATCATCAGAAGCCGAAGCGGATGGATCTGATCGTCTGCTTTCTGGTTCTGCTCGGGGTCGTTCTCTTCTTCGTGGACGGTTTTCAGGCCGGGAATCTGGCGGGCAACGTCGTCGCGGTTCTGTCGGGGATCTGCTACGCCGGCGTGTTCATGATGAACACGGGGGAGAAGGCGGACGCGGTTTCCTCCTGCTTCCTGGGCCAGCTGACGGCGGGGATTGTCCTGACGCCGTTATGCATCCGCGAAACGGATTTCTCGGCGCCGGTGCTGGCGGCCGTTCTCGCGCTGGGTGTGATTCAGGTGGGCGGAGCCTATATTCTTTTCTCCATCGGAATCCGCGGCACCCCGCCCGTCACCGCCAGCCTGATCACCGGGCTGGAGCCGGTCATGAACCCCCTGCTCGTGGCGGCCTTCTACGGGGAGCGGGTAACGCTTCTCTCCGTAATCGGATCCGTGATCGTGGTCTGTTCCATCATGACCTACAACGTCTGCCTGGCCCGGAAGGCGTGAAAAGCGGAAGCTCCGCGCCTTACCGCGCGGCGGGCGGAAGAACGGCCGGGGTTCCGTCCCCGTCGAATACGACCTCCGTCCTGGAAAGAAACCAGTTCCTTCCGCCGTCAGGGCTTCCCTGGAAAAAAAGATATACTTTCCCGTCCTCGTCCTCGAACACGTAAGGATGGCCGGACTCGCTGGCGTTCCATGCGCCGGCGGGTCCGTTTTTCAGCAGCGGCGCATCCCGGAGCCGCCTGAAGCGGATTCCGTCCCCGCTGACGGCGCACCCGATCTGCTGCGGACTGCAGTTGTAGGCGCCGGCGTAGAAAAGATACATCCGGCCGTTCCTCGCGAGCGCGGCGGGGGCTTCAATGCATTCCTGTTCCCAGGGCAGCGCGGGCTTCAGAATGGGTCCGGAGCATCGCTGAACCCAGTCGTTCCGGTGAAATCCGCTGGTCAGCTTCGCGGTCGAGACGCCCAGCATCTGGATTTTCATTTCGGGGTCCCGGGTCGCCCAGTACAGGAACAGCTCGTCCCCGAACACGGCGGCGTCCGCGTCGATGGC
>ONXY01000449.1 GCA_900321945.1 uncultured Eubacteriales bacterium
CAACGCGGACTTCGACGGCGACCAGATGGCCGTGCACGTCCCGCTGAGCATGGAGGCGCAGGCGGAGGCCCGCTTCCTGATGCTGGCGCATAACAACATTCTGAAGCCCCAGGACGGCAAGCCCGTCATCTCCCCCTCCCAGGACATGGTCATCGGCTGCTACTACCTGACCATCATCAACGAGGAGGCAAAGGGCGCCGGACGGGTCTTCTCCAGCGAGGAAGAGGCTCTCATGGCCTATTCCATGGAGCAGATCACCCTGCAGAGCCCGATCCGGGTGCGCATCGAGCGGAGCTTCAACGGCGTGTCGGAGAAGCGGCTGATCAGCACGACGCTGGGACGCCTGATCTTCAACGACGCGATTCCCCAGAACCTGGGCTTCAAGAAACGCGAATGCCTGGACGACATGTTCCAGCTGGAAGTCGACGAACTGGTCGGCAAGAAGCAGCTGAGCTCCATCGTCGACATGTGCTTCCACACCCAGGGCGAGCACCGCACCGCGCAGGTGCTGGACGCTATCAAGGCGCTGGGATACAAGTATTCGACGATCGGCGCCATCACCGTTTCCGTTTCCGACATCAAGGTTCCGCCGACGAAGGAAACCATGCTTGCCGCGGCGGACGAGGAAGTCCGCAGGGTGAACGGCATGTACCGCAGAGGTCTTCTGAGCGAGGACGAGCGGTACCGGCGGGTCATCGATATCTGGCTTAAGTGCACCGCGAATCTGCGCGAGCAGATCCTGCCCAACCTGGATAAGTTCAACCCGATCCGTATGATGACCGACTCCGGCGCCCGCGGCTCCAGCCAGCAGGTCGCCCAGCTGGCGGGCATGCGCGGAATCATGGCGTCTCCTACCGGCAAGAGCATCGAGCTGCCCGTGCGCGCGAACTTCCGCGAAGGCCTGACGGTGCTGGAATTCTTCCTCAGCTCCCACGGCAGCCGGAAATCCCTGGCGGACACCGCGCTGCGTACCGCCGACTCGGGCTATCTGACCCGCCGTCTGGTGGACGTCAGCCAGGAGGTTATCGTCCGGGAGGAAGACTGCTTCGCGGCCCGGAACGAGAAGGTCCGCGGAATCGTCGTCAGCGAGCTGATGATCGGCAAGCAGAGCGTGGAAAGCCTGGAGGACCGTCTGCGCGGACGCACGGCGGCGGACGACGTGACGGATCCGGCGACCGGCGAAGTGCTGGTGCACGTGAACGAGCCGATTGACTACAAAAAGGCGAAGGAGATCGTCGCCGCCGGCCTGACCCGGGTTCCGGTCCGCAGCGTTCTGACCTGCCGTACGGAAAACGGCGTGTGCGCGAAGTGCTACGGCGAGAACATGGCGCACGGCGGGAAAGTGGACGTGGGCGAGGTGGTCGGCATCATCGCGGCGCAGGCCATCGGCGAGCCCGGCACCCAGCTGACCATGCGTACCTTCCATACGGGCGGTATCGCCGGCGCGGACGACATCACACAGGGTCTGCCCCGGGTCGAGGAGCTGTTCGAAGCCCGGAAGCCGAAGCGCGACGCCATTCTGGCCGAGATCTCCGGCACGGTGAGCAAACAGGAGACCAAGAAAAAGCAGCTGCTGGTAATCACATCCGACGAGGATCCCAACGATCAGAAGAGCTACCAGATCACCTACGGAAGCCGGCTGAAGGTGGAAGAGGGCGATCACGTCGAGGCGGGGGACGAGCTGACCGAAGGTTCCGTCAACCCGCACGACCTGCTCCGGATCCTGGGCGTCAAGGCGGTTCAGGAATACCTGCTGCGCGAGGTGCTCAGCGTGTACCGGCTGCAGGGCGTCGGCGTGAGCGACAAGCATATCGAGATCATTATCCGCCAGATGCTGCGCAAGGTCCGGATCGAGGACGGCGGCGACACCAGCCTGCTGCCCGGAAGCCTGGTCGACATCTTCCGCTTTGAGGAAGCGAATCAGCAGGCGATTCTTGCCGGCGGCACGCCCGCGATCGCGAAGCGCATTCTGCTGGGCATCACCAAGGCGTCCCTCGCCACGGAAAGCTTCCTGAGCGCCGCCTCCTTCCAGGAGACCACCCGGGTGCTGACTGAAGCGGCGATCCACGGAAAGATCGATCCGCTGATCGGACTGAAGGAAAACGTGATCCTGGGCAAGCTGATTCCCGCCGGAACCGGAATGAAGCGGTACAAGGACATCGAACTGAAGGACTCCTACAGCTTCTGACGCCGGAAGGGATCCGGGCGGGCGCGCGTCCGCCGGACCGCGGAAAGATTTTCAGGAGATTCATACGGGAACATACAGGAAACGGGGCTGTCCCATGCGGGACAGCCCCGTCTGTATTCCGGGAAAACGCAGCGCCCGGACGGCCGGAAAACGTCAGGCGGGGTCCGGCGCCCTGAGCGTTTCGGGCCTCCTGCCCAGAAGAATCCGCATTTCCGCCCCCTTGGACAGGTTGCCCTTGACCCGGAGCAGCCCGCTGAGGTACAGCCTGTCGAAGGTGGTTTCGCCCCGGGCCATCGCCATCAGATGCTCGAAGCTGACGGAAATGAAAGCGTCCGCGTCGTGGAAGGTGAAGGGCTCGATCTGGAAGGTAAAGCGGCTCCCCTCCCGGTCGAACTTCAGGAAGAAGAAACCGTCCGTCTGGGTGGTCATGTGTACCTGAATGACGCGGTGATAGGGATCCGGGAAACGCTCCAGATTCAGCTCCCGGTTGGATCTTTCCAGCTCCACGTACGCCTCCTTGAGCTGGAGATAGGCATCCCGCCACGGAATCTGCTCGACCCGGGTTCCCGCCGCGATGCGGCTGTACATCCGCTGATACCGCTCGGCGCTCCGGTCCCAGGAGAAATCCTTTTCCATGCAGCGGCGGCGCAGGAGAGCGAATGTTTCCTCATCGCAGAAATAGACCCGCAGGGCGGCCATGATGCTCATCATCAGGCTCTGCGACGTGTATTCCGGGAAGGAGAATCCGTCGCCGACACCGTCAAAATCGCTGTAGGAGCGGACGGAGTCCTTCAGGCCGCCGGTCTCGTGGACGATGGGCACCGTTCCGTACCGCATGGCCATCATCTGGCTCAGTCCGCAGGGCTCGAAGCGGGAAGGCATCAGATAGAAATCCGAGCCGGCGAACACCCGCGCGGCCATGGCCTCGCTGTAGTCGCTGGAGAAGCCGAACTGCCCGGGCCAGCGGGCGACGCAGTCCTGAAAATAATCGATATAGTACTGATCCCCCTGACCGAAGATGATCAGCTGGCAGCCCAGATCCATCAGGCGGGGCAGCAGCTCCCTGATCAGCTCCACGCCCTTCTGCTCCACCAGGCGGGCGACGAGGGAAAAGAGCGGAAAGCGCTCCTCCCTTTCAAGGCCGAACACCCGCTGGATATCGGCCTTGCAGAGCGCCTTGCCCTCCATATGGTCCGCGTCGAAGGAGGCGGGGAGGCGGCGGTCCAGACGGGGGTCGTAATGATCCATGTCGATGCCGTTCAGAATGCCCTGAAGCTTGTTGTCGACCAGATGCGCGACGCCCTCGAGGCCCATGCCGTAGCGGTGATGGTGCAGCTCGCGGGCATAGGTCGGCGAGACGGTGGAAACCGCGTCCGCCATCATCATGGCGCCTTTCATCAGATTGACGTCGTGGCGTCCTTCGTATTCGAAACCGAGGCCCCCGTCGTACCAGCCCTCCGGGAGGTCGAAGGTGGTCTGGAGCTCCCAGGCGCTGAACTGGCCCTGATACGCGATGTTGTGAATCGTAAAGACGGACCGGATGTTCTTCAGTTCCGGCTTCGTCACCTGATCGTTCTTCAGGTAGATGACCGAAAGGGCGGTCTCCCAGTCGTTGCAGTGAAGAATGTCCGGCAGGGGGCCGAGCTCAGGCAGCAGCGCGATCACGGCCCGGCTGAAGAAGGCGAAGCGGAGCTTGTCGTCGTCATAGCCGTAGAGGCGGGGACGGTCGAAAAACGGATCATATTTCAGAAACCAGACCGGCACCCCGCCCCGGTCTCCCCGGTACAGTCCGCACCGGTAATCCACGCCGCCGTGCGCGACATCCACGTCCGTCACAAAACTCAGCTGATCCCGGAAATGCAGCCAGACGCACCGGTAGAGCGGGGTGAGCACGGCGACGTCGTCGCCGGCCTTTTTCAGCGCGGGCGGAAGGGAAAAGGCCACATCGGCCAGACCGCCGCTTTTGCTGAACGGCGCGCATTCGCTGGTTACAAACAGAATTCTCAAACTGTCGGCCCTCCTGATTCATGATGTCGGTTTCAATGTAACGCTCCGCGGGCTTCCTGTCAATGCCCGCGGAA
>ONXY01000448.1 GCA_900321945.1 uncultured Eubacteriales bacterium
AACCGGGGGGTACTGTTGAAGATTTATTTCGCGCCGATGGAAGGCATTACGGACGGGATCCTGCGGCAGGTTCACAGCAGGATTTTCGGGGGAATCGACGTATACTGCCTGCCGTTTCACAAGCTGACGCATACGCTGTCGCTGACGGCCCGGGAGAAACGGGATCTGTCCCCGGAGGAAAACGAAGGGCTGGAAGTGCTTCCTCAGGCGCTGACGCGGGATCCCGGACAGCTGTCCGCCTGGATGCGCCGCGTCAGCGGACTCGGGTATTCCATCGCGGACCTGAACATCGGATGCCCGTCCCCGACGGTAACGAAAAGAGGACGGGGAAGCGGTATGCTACGGGATCCGGATTATCTGAAACGCTTTCTGGATCAGGTTTTTTCGGAGCCGCTTCCCGCAGCCCTGTCGGTCAAGACCCGGATCGGATACGACAGCGCGGAGGAGTGGCCGGGAATTCTGAGACTGCTCGCGGGATACCCGTTCGCGCATGTGACGGTTCACGTGCGGACCGCGAGAGAGCAGTATACCGGGGGAATTCATCCGGAAGCGTTTGATCTGGCGCTGCGGGAGGGAATTCCGCATCCGGTTTACAACGGGGATCTGCGGACCGCGGACGACGTGGACGCGCTGGTGAAGCGCTGCCCCGCGGCGGATGCCGTCATGATCGGCCGGGGCCTTCTTGCCGACCCGGCCCTGGCGCGCCGGATCCGCGGCGGAGAAGAAGCCGGCGAAGAGGAACTGTACGCCTGGTACACGGCGCTGTACGAAGGCTGGAAAGACAGATTTCACGCGACCCTCGCTCTCGGAAGAATCAAGAAACTGATGGAATGGCCCGCCGGGGGAGACGTCAGAAAGAAAAGGCTCCTGCGAAGGGCGGAAGGGATAGAGGGCTGCATCGACGCGGTTCTGGGCGGCTGAACGGACCGCGGACGGAGAATCCGGAAGCCGGGTGGAAAGCCTATATCGAGGAAAACAAGCCTCTTCTGTGGCAGCACGTCGTGGACGACCTGAACGCCGAATTCTTCAAGTAATCATCGGGACGGACTTCCGCTCCCGGACGCACAGCCTCCGGGAGCGCCGTTCTGTTTCCGGAGAAACCGGAACGAAAGGATCATCATGCCTTATCTGTATGAGACGCATCTGCACACAGACGAAAGCAGCGTCTGCGGGCGCACCCCGGCGCGGGAATACATCCCGTTCTATATGGATCACGGTTACGACGGGATTGTGGTGACCGATCACTTCTACGGGAATCCCAGCTATGTGCCGGACAAATCCGCCCCATGGCCGGAGCAGGTGAACGCGTACTGCCGCGGCTGGGAGGAGGCGGCGGACGAGGGGGCCCGCCGGGGCTTTAAGGTGTTCTTCGGCATCGAGCAGCAGTTCGCCAACGACGAGGCTCTTTTCTACGGCCCAGACAAGCAGTGGCTGCTGGCTCATCCGGACGCCCGGTTCTGGACCCGCAGGCAGTGGTTTGAGGAGGTTTCGGCCATCGGCGGGTGCGCCGTGTTTGCCCATCCGTTCCGCGTGAGAAACTATGTGACGAAGATTACGCTGCATCCCTGGGTGCACGCCGTGGAGGCCTTCAACAGCGGAAACCGCCCGGAGGACGACGTCTGGGGTTTCGCGTACGGGCGGCATTATCATTATCCGCTGACGGCCGGGACCGACATGCACTGCATCGACCGGCCTCCGGCGCTGTTCGGCGTCGCTTTCGACAGGCCCTGGGAAAACATCTTCAGCTACGCCGAAGCCGTCCGCGGGAAAAAGCCCTTCCGGGCCGTGCGCTCTCCAGGAAGAGGGGAGGGGATGCCGCCTCCGCTGGAGCGTCCGTACGAGTATCTGGACAGGCTGGAAACCCCGGTTCCGTGGGACGCCGGGATCCTCCTGGAACCGACGCCGGACCCGTAAACGACGAACAGCTCCGGGAGCCGTGAACGGCGCCCGGAGCTGTTTTTACGCATCTGAACCGCTTTGCGGTTACTGCCCGGCCTGTACGGCGGTCAGGGCGACGGTGTTTACGATATCCTGCACGCTGCATCCGCGGGACAGGTCGTTGCAGGGACTGGCAAGGCCCTGAAGGACGGCGTAGCACTCCGCGCCGCCGATGCGCTGGGTAATCTTGTAGCCGATGTTTCCGGACTGCAGGTCCGGGAAAATCAGAACGTTGGCGCGCCCGGCCACGGGACTTCCCGGAGCTTTCGACAGGCCGACCTCCGGCACCAGCGCGGCGTCCAGCTGCATCTCGCCGTCCAGAAGCAGGTCCGGCGCCAGCCGGTGCGCGATCTCCACGGCGCGGCGGACCTTGTCCACCAGCTCGTG
>ONXY01000494.1 GCA_900321945.1 uncultured Eubacteriales bacterium
CGGATGGCCGAAAGCCGCCACGCGTTCATGGAAAGCTTCCTGCGGGAGTGGGAGGAGGAGACCGGTCAGGACAGCAGGCCGGCGTCCCTCAGCGCCCCGTAGGCCAGATTGCGGATCGCCGGGTGGATTTCCTGATACACCTTCATCATGCCAAGAATCTCCTGCGCATAGAAGATGCTGACGCGGTTCACGGGATCCATCAGCGCGTAGGCGCCCGCCGCGCCGTCCCAGCCGAATTCCCCGGGGGGAGTGGGGGAGGCTTCCGGACGGATGAGCGTGCGCACGCCGAGGCCGTAGCCGTATTCCGTGCGCCAGGGTACCAGGAAATCGGGAAGGACCGCTTCGCTCAGCTGATTCTCCGACATCAGGGCAATGCCCTCCGGCGAAAGAATCCGAGCGCCGTTCCGGCCGGTTCCGCCGTTGGCCAGGGCTTCCGCCACCGCGCTGTAGGCTTCCGCGGAGCAGCAGAGCCCCGCGCCGCCGCTCTCATAGCGGTCGGACAGGCAGTAGGCGTTTCCGGACGGACCGGGGACGATCTTCCCCGTCTCCGGCTGACAGGAATACTGCGCGGCCAGCCTGGAGAGCTGCTCCGGGCCCGGATGGAAATACATATCCCGAATTTCCAGCGGGTCGAAGATGTTCTCCTTCAGATACGCGGAGAAGGAACGTCCGGTCGCAACCTCGATCACCGCGGCGATCACGTCGTGCCCGAGGCTGTAGCTGTAACGCGTCCCGGGCTCGAAGAGCAGGGGCATCTCCGCGACCGCCTTCATCATCCGCCGGGTATCGGCCTGATTCCCGGTTTCCTTCTTCGCCGCCAGAATCGGCTCTCCGCCGATCTCGTAATTCAGCCCCGCGGTCATGGTCATGAGCATGCGCAGCGTAATCGGCGTGCGGGCCGGATGATGCGGATCCCGGAGGGTGGGAACGTCCGGCGGCCATTTCCCGAGCTCGCAGCGGTCCGCCACCTCCATATGCTCAAACTCCGGCAGATACCGGCTGACCGGATCGTCCAGGCCGATTGTTCCCCGCAGAATCAGCTGCACCGCGGCCGTCATGGTGATCACCTTGGTCGCGGAATAGATATAGTACAGTTCGTTCCCGTTCACGGGCACGCGGCGGCCGTAATCGCTGTATCCGCCCATATGGCGGTATACGGTCTCATGATCCTTCGTAATCAGGATATCGAAGCCCGGCACGCCGTACTTTTCCGCCAGGCTGTCCAGATACGCGGTCAGTCCGCTGAAACTCATGCGTTCCCCGCCTTCCTCACTGCTTCGGTTTTTTCGTCGGATCGCTCCTCGTATGCGAGCTCCTGTGATTCCTGCGGAAGAACAGCAGCGAGATCAGGCTCTTCTCATACGGGATGAAGCTTCCGTCGTCGATCATCCGCAGGATCTCCTCCTCCGCCGCCCAGCGGACCGACCGCACCTCCTCGGGCTGCAGACGCAGCGAGGCCGGATCCACCGGCTTCGTCAGGACGTAGAAATCGTCGAACCCCTTCTCCCAGTGAATCGTCAGCGTCGGACGCACGTCGGACAGATCGAGGGCAAGCCCCAGCTCCTCCCGCGTCTCCCGCTCGGCGGCGGAGCGACTGTCGTCCCCGGCCACGGCGCTTCCGCCCACGCTGACGTCCCACATCCCGGACCAGCCGTCCTTGAAGGGCTGACGCTCCTGAATCAGCATTCTCCCGTCTTCGTCAAAAAGGCATACGTGAACGACCAGCCGGTAATACCCTTCAGGCACCGGTTCGCCGCGCACCATCGTTTTCCCGGTTTTTTCCCGTTCCGCCGTATACAGATCAAGCAGTTCCATTCCGTCCTCCGCTCCGCGCCCCGCGGAGCCGGCCGCAGCCGCGCCTTCGCTTACTTCGCCGGCTCCTGCGGGCGGAAGTTCAGCTCCATATCGCGGCACCAGGCTTCCGCGTAGCTTCCGGGCACCACCAGGAAAACCGCCTCCCGCGTCCAGTCTCCCACGAACGCGTCGTCGTCCATTTCCTTCAGGCTCTCCGGGAGCGTCACGGTTTTCAGCTGATCGCAGTCCATGAACGCCCCGGCCCCGATATATTCCGTTCCCTCCGGGATCACGATCTCCTTCAGGCTCCGGCAGTATTCGAAAGCGTTGTATTTGATCACCTTCAGCGTGTCCGGAAGGCGGATGCTCTCAAGCTCCTCCGCGCTGCCGAAGGCCTGATTCCCGATTACCCGGATTCCGTCCGGAAGGATCACATGTTTCAGCCCGTCCCGGGACATGTAGGCGCACTTCGCGATTTCCGTCACCGGAATGCCGAACACGTCGGCCGGGATCTCCTCCGTATCCCCGCCCGAATCGCTGTAGTTCATGACGGCCGTTCCGTCCTCCGCCTGAGTGAAGTAGTACATCTTGTTTTCACCCAGGAACGGGCACGCCTCCGGATCCTCCGGGAAGGTTCCGTCCTCCACGCGGCGCAGCGCGCACAGGCCGTACCAGTCCAGAATGAGCTTTCCGTCCGCGAAGCGGACCGGGACCGGCTCCTCGTAATCCTCTCCCGGCGAATAGAACAGGGTACTGCCGTCGATCCGGTACGTCCCCGAGTAATACTCCGGATAATAGCCGCCGCTGCGGAGATAGTCCAGCCGGCCGTCCGCGCCGAACCGGATCATCCGGAAATCGCCGAAAATGGTCATGTATTCGCTTTCCGACTCAAACCCGAACCAGGTGCCGGTGAAATCCTCCGCCGCATACGCTTTCTCCTCCGGCGCGGCCGCCTCCCGCTCCTGCTCCGCCTTGAAGACGCCGGACTCCGCGTCGACCCACAGAACCGGGCGGACGCAGCCGTACATCCGGTCGTCGTCCACGGACCGGAAGGAGCCGTTGCTGCCCACGATCTCCACATGGGACTGCCAGTTTCCGGGGGACCGCAGCCACCACCAGCCGGCGTCCTCATTCCCGCCGGCGTACGCGCCGCGGGTCAGGGCGTAATCCGTGGGCCTGCAGATCCTTTCGGCGTCCTCCGTGAAATACACTTCGGCCGCCTCATGCCAGCTCAGCAGATAAATCCAGTCCTGCGTGTCGGGCCCGCCGTGGGATTTGGTCCAGTCCGGGCAGCCCTGCGCGTCGCTGTTGTCCACGTCCGTCAGCAGAATGGCCGACTGCTCCTCATCGGAGAAAGCCGCGTTCCGGAAATCGTTGTTCAGCCACTGGCGGAGGGGGCAGGATTCCCAGTTCACCCGCTCCGTCGTATGGTAATAGACCTTCATGTCCAGCAGATACCGGCTGATCAGCATCGCTTTCCCGTCCCGCGCGTCCAGCACGGTCCACTCGATCGGATCCGCCTCACCGCTCTGCGGATAGCGCCCGAAAAACACCGTGTCCCCCTTCCGCACCTCCGCCCGCGCCGATCCCGCGGCCGCGGCAAGCACGACGCACAGAAGCGCCAGCAGGAAGACCGTCACCGTCTTTTTCACAGAAGCTCCCCCTCTCCGGTCCTCGATAACAACCCCGTCATTCCGCCCCGGCTCCATCCCGGGAACGTCCCGCCGCATCAGGCCGCAAAGCGTGAAGCGGCAGCATAACAATCCTATCTCCGCGTTTCATTATATCAGCGGTGTAAGCCTCTCGCAAGACGCGCAGAAGCATCCGCATCGGATTCCCGGTATGGCGAAACATCTGCTGTCGCAGCGGATCGGATTATATTTTCCACAATTCGTAACCCTGCCGTCTCGCGGAATCGTAAACCGGTTTCATGTTCCTGCTGAGAATGGCGTCGAATTCCTCTTTTGAGTTCCCCGGCCTGTAAAGCTCCTGTCCCGCCCAGATGGAATGGAGGTTGTCCCGCCAGCATTCCTGGTAAAGCCTATGGATTCCCGGCACTTCATGAATCATCCGGTACAGGATGTACTGATTGTCCGAGAACCGGCGGTAGAACGGATCCCACCGCGGCAG
>ONXY01000447.1 GCA_900321945.1 uncultured Eubacteriales bacterium
GACTATCTGGAAGCGATGCTCATGCTGCGGGAAGAGCGCGGCTACATCCGCTCCATCGACGTGGCGGACAAACTGGGCGTAACCAAGCCGAGCGTCAGCTACGCGACCAAGCGGTTAAGGGAAAACGGGTATATCACGTTTGACCCCGCCGGGATGATTGTGCTGCTGGAGCCGGGGCTGGAGATTGCCGAGCGCATGTACGAGCGCCACAAGCTCCTGACCGAGCTGCTGATCGGCCTTGGCGTCAGCCCGGAGACCGCGCGTGAGGACGCCTGCAAGATCGAGCATGACCTGAGCGTCGAAAGCTTCGACGCCATTCGCAGTCATGTAAAGCAGTGTCACTGATCCAGCAGGATGAAAGCCGCAGGTCCGTTCCGGGCCCGGGAATAACCTGACTCCTTCCAAAAGAAAACGCTTCACCCGTGTTCCCCGACGAATAGGGGGAACACGGGTGAACAACGTCTTCTTGACAATCATACCGGATTCTGTCATGATGGAAACCCGTAATGACAGATTGGGAGCTGCAAATGACAAACCGACTGAAATACATTCTCACAGCGCTGATATGCGCGCTTCTGCTGCTGACCGGCTGCGGTTCCTCCGTGGAGCGGGACTACCGGACGGGAGAGGAGTATCTGGAACAGGGAAAATTCGGGGAAGCCGCCGAGATTTTCGGCGCGCTGGGCAGTTTCCGTGACGCGAGCCGCCTGCTGATGTACAGCAGGGCGGCGCTCGCCGCGGAGAACGGGGACTTCGGAACCGCGTATCAGGCCTTCACCGTTCTCGGAGATTTCCGGGATTCGCCGGAAATGCTGCGCTATTATCAGGCGCGGGAAGAGGAATCGGCCGGGCGGGGCGCGCTCGCCGCGGCGGACTATCCTGCCGCCCTCCCGCTCCTGAAGAGCGCCGCGGCCCGCTACGCCGCCCTCCCCTCCTTCCGCGACGCCGGGCAGCGCGGGGCGGACTGCCTCGGCACGCTCTACGGGCGCGGCTGCGAACTGATGGACGGAGCGGAATACGACACCGCGCAGGAGATCTTCACTTCGCTGGAAGCCTACCGGGACAGCGCCGACCGGAAAGCCTACTGTGAGGCGGCCCTTCTTGAAGCGGACGGGGCGTACCTTGAAGCGGCGGCGCGCTTTTCCGAGCTCAGCTCCCTTCCCGACGCCGCAGCCCGCGCCGACGCGAACCGGGAGACCGTTTACCGGGAGGCGCTCGCCCTCTGTTCCGCCGGAGATCTGGAAGGCGCCGTTTCCCTTTTCACCGCGCTCGGATCCTACCGTGACGCCGAAACACAGCGGACGGACACGATCCGCCTGCTCATTCGGGACCGGCTGCAGCGCGGGGACTACGAGGGCGCGCTCTACACGCTGGATTCCGCGCCGGACGCGGTCAGCCTTCAGCCTGCTGAGGAGGAAACGCGTCAGCGCGCCGCCGCTTTCCTGGACGGGTTTGTCAACGCCTATCTTCTCTTCTCGTCCGGCAGCACGAACGCCTATGAAGGATATGCCGGCGTCGTCCCCTATGTTGATCGCGGCGGTGCCCTGGAGAACCGTTTCCGCCAGGTCCTGATGATCGGCAGCCACAGCCACAATTCCTACTACATCTATTACGGCAGCGAGCTTCTGGATCTTTTCCTGCTGGAGGGAGACTGCTATCTGGCCTATGTGCGTGCCTCCGCCTCGGTAAACCAGCCTGTCGGGCCGGTGGAAGTGACCAGGACCTTCCGCATCCTTGTCCGCGATTCCGCGGACGGCATGATCGCCGGGACGCTGGATGACTTCCCGTACGGCGGGCAGGGCACGTCCGGGCGCCCCATCGTCACGGGGCCGCTCCCCGGCGGCGAGCTCCCGCCCGACGAGGACGGCGACGGGATCATTCTTGCCGATGTCATGAAAAAAGGCTTTCAGGGCACCATGATCATCGTTCTGGATCCCTCCCGCGTTTTCGTCGGGGGCCCCGGTTTCTACGGTGGGAACGGCATGCTGCTTGAGGAACTTGTCCTCCGTTATGATGCGCTGGGCGGCATCAACGGGGGCGGCTTTATCGATGAAGACGGCGGCGGTTCCGGCGGATTTCCGGAAGGCCTCACCATTTTGGAGGGAAAGTCCTACTGTTGGGCGACTTCCGGCGAATCCGCGGCATTTGACGGGAACAACGTCCTGCACGTCGGATACTACACCACCGAGAGCGCCGCTGCAGCCGGGATCCGGGACTGCGTCAGCTTCGGGCCTGCCCTCGTCGTGGACGGAGTCGGGCAATACGGCAGGCACATGCAGAGCGGCATTAACCCCCGCACCGCCATCGGCCAGCGGGAGGACGGCGCCGTCCTGATGCTCTGCATCGACGGCCGTCAGCTCCACAGCATCGGTGCCAACTTCGGCGACATCCGGGACGTGATGCTGGACTTCGGCGCCGTGAACGCCTGCAGTCTGGACGGCGGTTCCTCGACGGTCATGTATCTGAACGGAGAATACCTGAACAGTCCCTCGTCCGCCAGCGGAACCTCGCGGTATCTCCCCAACGCCTTCCTGATTAAGAAGTGAGAGGAGCCGGACAATGAAAAAACTGATTTCCCTGCTCCTGCTGTTCTCTCTGCTGCTCAGCGGCTGTTCCGGTTCGGAGGAGCGCAGCTGGCAGGCCGGTCAGAAGGCGCTTGCCGAAGAAAAATACAGTGAGGCGGCCGCCGCCTTCGAGAAGGCGGGAAGTTACCGGGATTCCGCGCAGCTGCTGCTCTATTCACGGGCCTGGCTGGATTATGAGGCCGGCGCGTATGAACAGGCTGCGTCCGGTTTCCTGGCTCTGGGTGAGTTCCAGGACAGCGCTCTGATGCGCAGTTACTGCCTGGCCGCAGAACAGGAAACCCTTGCGCGGGGGGCTTTCGACACCGAAGACGCGGGCACGGCGGTCAGCGCCGGAAAGGCGGCCCTTTCCCTCTACGCCGGACTCCCGCTGTTTCGCGACAGCGACAGCCGCGCCGCAGCCCTGCGGGACCTGCTCTACGCCCGGGCCGCGGACTGGCTGGCCGCCGGCCGCTATGAAGAAGCGGCGTCCGGCTTTGCCGCGCTGGGAGACCGGGAAGACTGCGCCGCGCTGGAGACGTACTGCCGGGCGGCCATGCTGGCGGAACAGGGCTCGTATGTGGACGCGGCGGAGCTGTTTTCCGCGATTCCCGACACGCTGGACTCCGCAGAACGGGCGGAAGAGGCGCGTCAGCAGGCTTACCGGGCGGCCCTGGACCTGAAGGACCGTGGAGAATATGAAACGGCCATCGGCATTTTTACCGCGCTCGGAAGCTACCTTGACGCCGAAGCGCAGCGCGACGGCGCCTCCACGCTTCAGATCCGGGAGCTGATCCGGGCCGGCTCCTACGCGAAGGCGCTGACACAGTTCAGCCTTCTTGCAACCCCATCGCCCTTCCCGGCGGCGGACCCCGCCGGCAGCGAGGAGGCGTTTCTCATCAGCTTTCTCAACGTCTGGATGAACGCGCATGCCGGGGTCATGAACGCCTTCTTCAGCTGCAACCTGCTGCAGCCGTACCTGGTTCCCGGCGGTGAGCTGGATAC
>ONXY01000443.1 GCA_900321945.1 uncultured Eubacteriales bacterium
CCAGAATTACGCGCTGTGGCCGCACATGACCGT
Organism: uncultured Eubacteriales bacterium; assembly: GCA_900321945.1. Next base: position 34 of record ONXY01000443.1, read on the forward strand.
CCGGCGGAACATCGCCTTCGGTCTGGAGAACATGAAGTGGGAAAAGAGCAGGGTGGAGAAGCGCGTGAAGGAGATCTGCGAAACCATGCGGATCCTGGAATACATCGACCGCTATCCCGCGGAGCTCTCCGGCGGCCAGCAGCAGCGTGTGGCCATCGCCCGCACGCTGGCCCCGAATCCCCGCGTGCTGCTGATGGACGAGCCGCTTTCCAATCTCGACGCCAAGCTGCGCAACGATATGCGCGCGGAACTGAAACGTCTGCACAGGACGACGGGCGCCACCTTCGTTTACGTGACCCACGACCAGTCGGAAGCGATGACCCTTTCCACCAGGGTGTGCCTGATGAAACTGGGCGTTCTGCAGCAATACAGTCCTCCTCTGGAGCTCTACGGCAGTCCTCAGAATATCTTCTGCGCGGACTTCATGGGAAATCCTTCCATGAACTTCGTGCCGTGCAGGGGTATCCCCCGCGGAGAGGAGATAGAACTTGAGGCGGAGCACTTCTCCCTGCTGTTCCGGCCCAACGCGCCGGTCAGGATCGCGGAGGGGCAGGAGCTGGTGCTGGGCATCCGCCCCGAATCCGTGAAGATCGTGGAATCCGGCGGCCTCGAAAGCCGGGTCATCTCCTCCCTCCCCACGGGCCTCGATACCATCCTTTCCCTCGACGCACAGGGAACCGTTCTCTCCGCCATTGACTTCGGCATCGTGGACTATAAAATGGACTCCGTCGTCCGCTTCAGCTTCGAGGGGAACCGTTTCGTACTTTTCGACAGGGACAGCACCGGGCAGATCACGCTCGGCAGCCTCTCCCTGAAGGCCTGATATGGAACGCGGCGATATTCAGAGCCGCTTCCGGCGCCTGCCGGAGCTGCTGCTCGCGATGATCCTGCTGGGTCTGTTCTGGACGCTGACCAGTCTGGGAATCGTGACCGCCGGCGCGGCCACGGCCGCGCTCAACGAAAGCATGCGCGCTGTCGTCGCCGATCAGGAAAAGAAGCCGCTGTCCCTTTTCTTCCGGGCGTTCCGGGAGCATTTCGGGCTGGCGACCAAAGTCTGGCTGCTGCACCTGCTGGCGGTTGCCGTGCTCGTTCTGGATCTGCTGTATTACAGCGCCGGGGATTCCGCGGGCGACACGGTCGCGATGGCCGTCGTCTGCGTGCTGGCAACCATGCTCGCGTTTGAGATGTCGGTCGTGTTCGCGTGCATCGTGCAGAACCGGCCCGGAACGGTCCGCGCCTGTTTCACGCAGGCTTTCGATCTCGCGTTCCGCTGCTTCTGGGATTCCCTGCAGCTGCTTTTCATCGCGGCCGCTGTGCTGATGGCCGGAATCTTCCTGTTCCGCGGCATTCTTCCCTTCGCGGCGGGAATCATCGCCTGCGCGCACTGGACGATGCTGCCCCGGATCTTCCGGAAAGCCCGTTTCCGCAAACCCTCAAAAACAAATCAATAGAAAAGAGGAGGAAGACGATTATGCTGGTAAACATGAAAGGAATGCTCGACGCCGCGAACCGGGACGGCTACGCGGTCATGGCCGTAAACAGCGTCAACATGGAGATGGCCCGCGCCGTCGTCGAGGCCGCGAACGAGATGCGTTCGCCGATCATTCTGCAGATGGGCCGGAGTCAGATGGCCAGACTGGCTCACCCGCAGGATATTCTGCCCATGATCATTCCCATGGCGGAACGGGCTGACGTGCCCGTCTGCCTCAATCTGGACCACGGCCCGGATTATGAGACAGAAATCAGCGCCGTTCATTACGGTTTCACAAACCTGATGATCGACGCCTCCTCTCTGCCCTTTGAGGAAAACGTCCGCCGCACGAGAGTCATCGTCGATCTGGCCCACGCGAAGGGAATCAGCGTCGAAGCGGAGCTGGGCCACGTAGGCCAGGCCGCCGACGGCGACGGGCGTACCGCCGACATGTTCACCAACGTCGCGCAGGCCGTGGAGTTTGTGGAGCGCACCGGCGTGGACGCCCTCGCCGTGGCCATCGGCACCGCCCACGGCAAGTATCCGGACGGCTATGTTCCGAAGCTGGATTTCGAACGTCTGGCAGAGCTGAAGGCCGCTCTCCGCATGCCCCTTGTTCTTCACGGCGGTTCCGGCTCCGGAGCGGAGAATATCCGCCGCGCGGTGGCGGGCGGCATTAACAAGATCAACGTATGCACCGACGCCTTCCACGCCGCTGAGACCGCCATGAAGGCGAAGTGGGCCGCCGAGCCCCAGACCGACTATCTGAACATCATGACGGTCGCGGAAGCCGCCATCAAGGCGTTTGTGAAGGATTATATCGCCATGATCGGCTCCGCGAACCGCTACACCTTCGACTTTGCCGACAACGGCAGCAGGGAGTAAGCGATGGAACTGCGGGAAATAGGCCGGAGCGGGATCTTCGTCCCGCCCGTCGGTCTCGGATGCTGGGCGATCGGCGGCGGAAGCTGGTGGGGAGAGAACGACGACAGTCTGTCCGTCGCCACGATCCGCCGCGCCTTTGATCTGGGGATCCGCTGGATCGACACTGCCCGCGTCTACGGCTTCGGCCACAGCGAGGAGGTCGTCGGCCGCGCGCTCCGGGAACTGCCCCGGGATCAGGTTGTCGTTTCCACCAAATGTGTGCTGCAGTGGCGGAATCATGAGGGGGAATTTCACTTTTCCCGCGACGGGCACGACGTGTACCGCGATCCCTCCCCCGCTTCGGTCCGCAAGGACGTGGAGGAAAGCCTGCGGGGGCTGAAAACCGATTACATCGACGTGCTGTACACCCACTGGCAGTGCCGGGAATACGGGCGCGTTCCGGTTTCGGAGACCATGGGCGAGCTGCTCAGGATGAAACAGGAAGGCCTGATCCGCGCCATCGGCGCTTCCAACGTCGATCTGCGCGTGCTCCGGGACTATACGGACGCCGGGCAGCTGGATGTCATTCAGGAAAAGCTGAGCATCCTTGACCGGAAGCCGGAAAAGGAGCTTCTGCCCTTCTGCCGGGCCCACGGGATCTCCCTGCAGACCTACTCGCCCATCGAACAGGGGCTGCTCGCCGGAAAGGCGCCGGACGACTACGTCCCGAAGCCCGGGGAAGTCCGGGAGGGCCGCGTATGGTGGCAGCCGGGAAACATCCGCCTCGCCAACCGTATGCTGGCGGGATGGAGCGATCTCACCGAAAAGTACGGCTGCACTCTGGCGCAGCTCTGCGTCCGCTGGAACAGTATGCTTTCCCCGAACGTTCACGTACTCTGCGGCGCGAGAAAACCCGCGCAGATCGAAGACACCGCCCGGGCGCTTGAAATACCTCTGACGCGCGCGGATTATCTGCGCATGCGCGAAGACGCCGACCGTACGGACGCTCTGCGGGAGAAAACCGTCTGACCTGCCCCGTCCGCGCTGAAAGCCCCGGGAACCGTACGTTCCCGGGGCTTATCGTATGCCGCGGCGCTGCGGCGCGCGGATCCGCGCGGCCGGATTTCCGTCCCGCGTGCGGTCAGCCGTCCGGAGGAATCAGGCGGATGTCCTCCCCGTTCGCGGGACCTGCCTCATAATCCAGCTGGCCGAAGGACGTGATCTCTTCGCCCAGCAGGTTCAGTCCGCTGATCGTCACATGATCGATCCGGCTGTTTTCATCCTGCGACCAGATGCGGATTCCCGGCCGCCTCCCCGACAGCACCCGCACGTTCCGCACGGTCACGTCCTCGATGGTTCCCCGTTTCAGCGTGGAGGACCACTGGGATTCAAGGGTCGTGAAGTCGATCAGATAGGGCGTTCCGTCCCCCAGACCCATCTGCGCGTCCTCCACCAGGATATTCTCGAAAAGCACGCGCCGCACGGCCACGCTGTCGCTGTTATGGATGGAGATCACCGGCTTATGGAAAGCGTGCAGGACCGTGATGTTCCGGAAGGTGATGTCTTCGATCTTCTTCGCTCTGGTCTCATAGCCGATCTCGCAGCACTGGGCAAGATCCGTCCAGAGCGTGCAGGTGTCGAAGGTGATTCCCCGCACGTCCCCTCCGTAGCCTTTTACCACCAGGCTGTCGTCCCAGGATCGGACGAAGCAGTTCTTCACCAGAATGTTCTCGCAGTTCTGGAACGTAAAACCGTCGCTGTTGCTGCGCGCCGAGACGATTTTCACGTTTTCGACCGACGCGTTTTTGCACCGGAGCAGGTTCACCGTCCAGGCGGAAGGATCCAGAATGGTGATGTCCCGGATCGTAAAATCGCTGCAGTTGGAAAGATTGACCGGCACCAGCGTGTCCCTGTACCGGTCGTAGATGCTGCCGCACAGCACGCCGGGCCCGGCGATGGTAAA
>ONXY01000441.1 GCA_900321945.1 uncultured Eubacteriales bacterium
ATGGTTTTGCAGGAGACGTGGTTAAAAAATGCGACGGTGCGCGAAAACATCGCCTTCGGAAAGCCGGAAGCCACGGATGAAGAAATCATAAATGCGGCGAAGGAAGCCCACAGCTACAGCTTTATCCGGCGTATGCCGAAGGGGCTGGATACCGTAATTGACGACTCCTCTTTAAGCCAGGGACAGAAGCAGCTTCTGTGCATCAGCAGAGTCATGCTGACTCTTCCGCCGATGCTGATTCTGGATGAGGCAACCTCCTCCATCGATGTGCGGACGGAACAGCGGATCCAGAAGGCGTTTGCCGCCATGATGCAGGGGCGCACCTCCTTCATCGTGGCCCACCGCCTGTCGACGATCCGGAATGCGGATATCATTCTGGTGATGAAGGACGGAAACGTGGTGGAACAGGGAAACCACGAAACCCTTCTGCGGAAAAACGGCGCCTATGCCGCCCTGTACCGGTCGCAGTTTGAGCAATGAACCGTAAAGGAAAGTGATTGATCATGCAGGAGATCACGGCTGCTTTAACCCCGGAGCTTCTGGTCTACCTCTACTATGATATTCTTTTTGCCGTTTCCGTGCTGCTGTCCATGGTGTATATGTTCAAATGGCATAAGCATTATGACGCGCATATTACCATGATCTTTGTCCTGGTGCCGGTTCTGAATCTGGGGTATGTGCTTTTTGCCCACTCCACCGTCCCGGCGGAGGCCATTGCCGTCAACAAGTTTTCCTACCTGGGCGGATGCATCCTGGAACTGCTGGTCATGCTGGCGGTTTTCAGCCTCTGCGATATACGGATCAACCGGTTTGTCAAGCTCGTGCTTTTTATTCTTTCCGCGGCCGTTTATCTGGGCTGCCTCTCCACGGGCTATTCCGATATATTCTACTCCTCCGTAACCTATACCAGGGAAAACGGGATCTCTTTGCTGGTCAAGGAATACAACTGGATGCACACGGTATTCCGCTGCCTGGTGTTCGTTTATTTCGGCCTCAGCGTAGCCGGAATCCTTTACGCCTTTTTCCGGAAAAACCAGATCTCCCGAAAAATCCTGGCCATGCTGTTCTTCCCGGAGATCGTGGCCATGGTGAGCTTTTTCGCCGGCCGCGCGCTGATCGGAACCATCGAGCTTCTGCCCCTTTCCTACGTCGTCGCGCAGTTTACCTATCTGATCATCATTTCCAGCATATCACTGTATGATATTGCCGGAACCGCAGCGGATTCCCTGGTGCAGAACGGCGCCACCGGCCTGATTTCCATTGACTACGGTTACCGGTACCTGGGCAGCAACGATACCGCCAAAAGAATCTTCCCGGTTCTGAACGACCTGACGGTGGACCTTTCCGTTAAGCGCAACAAGGCATTTATGGATCTGATATCTCCCAGCCTGGATGCCTTCCGGGCCAATGAGGAGGATGACTGCCGCCACTATGAGCAGGACGGCAGGATCTATCTGATCGAAACCGCCTGGCTGTATAACGATAACAGAAAACAGGGGTACCAGCTGACGATATCCGACGATACCCGCGCCCAGAATTTCGTCCGGCTGATGAGCCGCTTTAATGACGACCTCCAGGATAAGGTAGCGGAAAAAACCGCCCATATCGAGGAGATGCATGACAATCTGATCATGAGCATGGCAACCATGGTCGAAAGCCGGGATAATTCCACCGGCGGCCATATCCGTCGCACAAGCCAGGGCGTCAGAATCCTGCTCAGCTGCATGAGCCTTGTGGATTTCCCTTCTCTCACGGATTCTGTCCGGAAAAATATGATCAAAGCCGCCCCGATGCACGACCTGGGCAAGATCGCGGTCGATGATGTGATTCTGCGCAAACCCGGCCGCTTCACACCGGAGGAGTATGAAAAAATGAAGGCCCATTCCGCAGAAGGGGCCCGGATCGTCCATGAAATTCTGAAGGGAACGGATGACGACAGCTTCCACCTGATCGCGGAAAACATGGCGCATTACCATCATGAGCGCTGGGACGGCTCCGGCTATCCGGAAGGCCTGAAAGGCGAACAGATTCCGCCGGAGGCCCGCGTCATGGCCGTGGCCGATGTATATGACGCGCTGGTTTCCAGGCGGGTCTACAAGGAAAAGATGTCCTTTGAAAAAGCGGACAG
>ONXY01000534.1 GCA_900321945.1 uncultured Eubacteriales bacterium
GTCCGCGTCGTCCACGCTCAGCGCCAGGTGGCGGATCGCGCCTTTCCGCTTTATTCCTTCGCCGGTGCGGAAGATTTCGATCAGCCCCGCCCCGGTATCGATCAGGACGCCTTCCGGCCACTGCCGGACGGCTTTCATGCCCAGCAGGCCGCAGTAAAACGCCAGCGCGGACGCGAACTCCTCCGGCGTCCCGCATTTCATGGACACGTGATGAATTCCCCGGATCATGGCGACTCCTTCATGCACAGGCAGGATGGGCTCTTATTCCGGAAACCGGTTGAACCAGGCCCGCTCCTCAAAGGGAAGCTTCCGCGGTTCCCGCGGCCGCTCCTCCGCGATCCCGACCGGAAGAACGCATACCAGCTCATATTCCTCCGGAACGCCCAGAATCCGGGCCAGCCTGTCGCCGATCCGGTCCGCGTCCGTGATGTGCCCCTCGTACCAGCAGCTCTGATAGCCCAGGGCCGCAGCCGCCAGCAGCATGTTTTCGATCGCCGCGGCGTAATCCTGCGTGGCGAAGCACCGGTCGCGGTAGGCGATGATTTTCCGGGACAGGACGCAGATCATGGCCGGCGCGGTTTCGCCCACCGGCGGGTCGATTTCCGCGCGAAGCTTCGCCAGCGTCTCCGGATCGTCCACGGCGATCAGGCTGACGGTCTGTTTGTTGCAGCCCGACGGCGCTGCCAGCCCGGCTTCCAGAATCTTCGTCAGATGCTCCCGCGGAATTCTGTCCGGCCTGTACGGGCCGCGGTAGCTTCGGCGGGAAAGGATCAGATCCAGGCACGCCGCGGAAGGATTCAGCGGCATCACATAGATCTGGCAGGGGTTTTCCTCCCCCCACAGCGAGGGGATCACCTCCAGTTCCATGAAGCCCAGCGCCCGGTAAAACCGGTTTGTTTCGTCGTAGTCCGGGTAGCAGCCCATCCGGACGGTCTTGACCTGCATCAGGGCGTAGCCCCGTTCCTCAGCGAAAGCCCGGGCCGCCTGAAACAGGGCTTTCCCGATTCCGTGCCGGTGGAATTCCTTCAGAACGCCCATGACCGCGAGCTCCACGGTTTCCTTTCCGGTTTCCTTCAGGCAGAGAAAACCGGCCGGCCCGTTTTCCGAAAAAGCCGCGAAAAAGGGCTCGTCCCGGCTTTCCCGGATATACCGCTCCCGCGATTCCTCAACCTCGAACCATTCGGGCAGCGCTTCCAGAACGCTCCGGGCGGTCCGCTCCTTCCTTTCGGGATCCGTGATCTGTTCCGTGATCATCCGCATCGCAATCCTCCGTCTTTCAGGCAAAATATCTCTGTATATATTCGGCGTCCGTCCGCCCGTTCCTCCGCCCGTTCCGGGATTCCCGCAAAGCCCGGAAAGAAAACCGCCCCGGACCCGAAGACCGGGCCGGGGCGGCAGGTCACGCTTCCGGCGCGCCGGAAGCGCGCCGGCGGAGCAGCCGGCCGAGGAACGGCGGCAGCCCGCTGACCAGAAGAATCAGAAGGATCATGATCAGGGCGTAGGCGTAGATATCCTGATACTCGTTGAAGTATCCGCTGCTGTATACCGCCTTTCCCAGGGAATCCCTGGTCTGCACCAGGTACTCCGTGGTGATGGCGAGGCGCAGCCCCATGCCCGCCGCGTTCACCCAGGCCTGCCGGAGATATCCGGCCATCAGCGGAAGATAGACCTCCGCCAGGACCCGGGGCGTGAGAGAGCTGTTCATACGGTACACGTCGATCAGTTCCGGCTCGATCCGCCGGCAGCCCTCGCAGGCGGCCTCGCTGATCATCGGAATCAGGATCAGGGAGGAAGCCGCGACGGGGATCCGGGGATAGGGCATCAGCACCATCAGAATGACGATGAGCACGATCATGGGAAGGGAACGGAGCAGAATCATCGTCGGCCGCAGCAGCGTCCGGACGAAGCCGCACAGCCCTTCCGCCAGCCCCAGCAGCAGCCCGGCCGCCGTGGAAAGAGCCAGGGAGAGCGCCAGATGCCGGAGCGTGGTGCCGATCTGCGCCCAGGTGCGGCCGGAACCCAGCAGGCGGAAAAAAGCCCGCAGGATTTCGCCGACCCCCGGAAAGACCAGCGGGTCGCCCTTCAGGCTCCCGGCCAGCTGAACCAGGGCGCCGATCAGCAGAATGCCCCCGCAGAAGGCGAGGGCGTCCGGCGCGTTATTCCGCCGCATAGTAGAAGTCGTCCGCGGGAACGGCGCCGCCGAACTGCGCGATATCGATGTTCGCGGTGGCTTCCACCTGCTCCTTCGCCTCCGGCGCCGCGACGAAACGGATGGCGCAGTTCGGAATGGCGGACAGGGCCACCTTCGCGTTCGGCAGAATCTCCAGGGCCACGGCCGCTTCCGCCACGGCGTTCACGTCGGTTTCGCACATCCCGCAGGAGGCCTGCACCTTCGCGATAAAGTCCCGGGCCGCTTCGGGATGCTGCTGAGCGGTTTCCTCCCGGATGAACAGCGCCGCCTGGGTATATCCGTCGAAGCCGGTGGCGGCCCTGTACAGATCGTTGACGGCGTACGCGGTGATGCCTTCGTTCTTGAACCGGGCTGCGGTCAGGGCGGGCTCGGCGGTCAGCACGACGGCCTCCGCGTCGGACAGCAGCAGCGCCTGCGTGTTGGCGGCGCCGGCCAGGTATTCCACGGAGGCGGGTGTGACGCCGTTTTCCTTCAGCGCGTACAGAGCGACCGAGGCGTTGATCGTGTTCTCCCCGAAGAGGGTGATTCCGGTTTCGCCGATGTCTTCCGGCCGGAAATCCTTCCGCTGGGAGGCGATGTACAGGTTGCCCCAGCTCACGACGGCCGCCAGCTTATAGGAGGACTTGCCGGCCCTGTAAAGCTTGGCGCCCGCGTTCAGCGGCGCGATAATGAAATCGGAAGCCGCCGAGGCGAACTCCGCGGCGATGGTATCCGCGGCCACAAAGGTGTAGTTTTCCGGGGATTCCGCGGCCAGGACGGCCAGCGCCAGCGCCGGAGCGCCGGTCGGAGCGGAAACCTTTACGGCATAATCCTCCGCGGCGGCGAAGACCGGCGCGCAGAGCAGCAGGGACAGGACGAGCATCAGAGACAGAAACTTTTTCATGACGGTATTCTTCCTTTCTTTTTCCTATACCTTGGAGTAGGCCGTTTTGACGGAAACCCCGGGCAGGCGGCCCAGCCTGCCCGTCAGGGCGGAGATGACCTCTCCGGGGGCGTCCAGGGCGACGCTGATCAGACAGACGCCCCGGTTCCGGCAGGGGATCCCCATCCGGCCGACAATGTACGGGCTGCACTGATGCAGCAGCCCGTTCAGCTCCGCCACGCTGTCCGGGTCCTCCACCACGATGGCGGCCACGGCGAGGCGCGAGTCCTGTACGGTCTGTTCGCTCATTTTCTTCCTCCTTTTCCGGACGCTCCGGCGGCATCAGAAAAGCCGCCGGACGGATCCGGCGGCATGACTGCCACGCTTCTTTTCGGCAAAAAAGAAGATAAACGTTCTTCCCGCTCAGGATAAGCTTCACGGTCGGATCCGTCTATGATTATAGGCGGCCCGGCGGAAAAGTCAAGAGGGCGGGAACGGAAGAAACCGCGCTTCCCGGGACCGCGGTCAGGGAAGGGACGCGAGCACGGTGCCGGCCAGGATCAGCCCGAGGGCCAGCAGCTTTTTCCGGTTCATCTTCTCATGAAAGAGGAAAACCCCGAAGAGGGTGACCCAGATATAGCCCGTGGCCTCCAGCACCGCGCCGAGACCCAGATCCAGACCGCGGTAGGCCAGGATGTTCAGCAGGACGGAGGCGCCGAAAAGAAAATAGGCGGCGGCCACCGGCAGGTTCATGTACTCCCGCAGCCGGGAGGGCCAGGTCCGGTCCGCGGCTTTTTTCAGCAGAACCTGGGAAACGGAACTGATGAAAACGCCGGCCAGCATGATCAGAATGTGCTTCATCCGTCCGCCTCCTCTCCGTCCGAGAAGGCGAAAAGAACCACGCCCGCGACGACCAGCAGCGCCCCGAGAACCCGGCCGGGGGTCAGCGTCTCCCCGAAGAGCAGAAGCCCGGCGGCCAGCCCCCAGACCACCGTGACGGCCTTATTGGCGTAGGCCGTCGTCAGCGGCAGGCGTTTGATGACCTGCTGCCACCCGAGGGCGTAGAGCGCCAGCATCAGAAACTCCAGCCCGCAGAAAAGAAGAAAGCGGGGAGACGGAAACGCCTCCCCGGCGGCCAGCTTGCCGAAAACGGAACCGGCCGCGTAGATCAACATCAGAAGATGCAGAAGCAGATACGCTTTTCGCTTCATCGGACGCCTCCCGCGTTCGCCTCAGGCCCTTTTCCGGTTCAGGATCTCGCCCCAGACAAAGCCTTTGACGATATCGTTTCCGGAGAACTGCAGATCCAGGCCGCCGGTTTCCGGAGCCGCTTCCAAAGCGGGGGAGACCGGGGTCAGACCGTCATGGCAGGGATCGGTTCCCTCCGGCATGTCCGTCCGCAGGCTGCCCGCGGGTATGCTCAGGGGATCGTCGTGGCAGGGATCCACGCCCTCCATGTATGAAACGCCGAGGCTGCCCTGATAAACGTCCTCCCGGGGTTCCGGGTGGGAATGGGTTTCCTTCGGGACCGGGGAGGCGGGGGCCGGCGCCGGCTGAGGCGCGGGCCCGGAAGCCTTCGGGGCCGTCCGGCCCGGCTGCTTCAGGACTTTCTGCTGCTTCGCCTTTTTCCGCGCGGACGAACTGACTGCCGCAAAGATCAGGATCACCAGCAGAAAGGAGAGAATATCTTCCATAGGGTGTTCACCTCCCGCCGGATTTTACTTCCGGTTCCGGGCCTGGCCGTCCTGCGGGGCCGGCGCCTGGGACGTGCCGACCTTGGCGATGGACTCGCGCATCTCGGTGTCCGCGATGGTGTTCTTCATGTTGTAGTAGTCCATGACGCCCATCTTGCCTTCCCGCAGCGCGGAGGCCATGGCCTTCGGCACTTCCGCCTCGGCTTCCACGACCTTGGCCCGCATCTCCTGCACGGAGGCCTTCATTTCCTGCTCGCGGGCGACCGCCATCGCGCGGCGCTCCTCCGCCTTGGCCTGGGCGATCCTGCGGTCCGCTTCCGCCTGATCCATCTGCAGCTGAGCGCCGACGTTCCGGCCGACGTCCACGTCCGCGATGTCGATGGAGAGAATCTCATAGGCGGTTCCGGCGTCCAGACCCTTGCTCAGCACGGTGCGGCTGATCAGATCCGGGTTCTCCAGCACTTCCTTATGGGTCTCGGCGGAGCCGACGGTGGTGACGATGCCTTCGCCGACGCGGGCGATAACGGTTTCCTCGCCGGCGCCGCCAACCAGGCGCTCAATGTTCGTACGCACCGTGACCCTCGCCTTGGCGCGCAGCTCGATGCCGTCCTTCGCGATGGCGGCGACGAC
>ONXY01000440.1 GCA_900321945.1 uncultured Eubacteriales bacterium
GCACCATGACCACCGGCGAGGGCATCATCGACATCATGAACGCCGTGGGATACGACATTGCCATCCCCGGCAACCATGAGTTCGACTACGGCATGGACCGTTTCCTGGCGCTGGCTGAGATGGCGAACTACCCCTACATCAGCTGCAACTTCAACAAGGAAGGGGAACTGGTCTTCCAGCCCTACGTCATCAAGGAGTTCGACGGCGTGAAGATCGCTTTCGTGGGCGTCACCACTCCCATGACCCTGCGCGCTTCCACGCCCCGGTACTTCATGAACGACCAGGGTGAATTCATCTACGGCTTCCTGTCCGACGATACCGGCGAGGCCGTGTACGCCGCGGTGCAGAAGGCCGTGGACGACGCCCGGGCCGAAGGCGCCGCCTATGTCATCGTGATGGCCCATATGGGCAACGAAGCCGAATGCTCTCCCTGGATGTACAGCGACGTCATCGCCAACACCACGGGCATTGACGCCTGGCTCGACGGCCACAGCCACGACTGTGAGCAGGTGGTCATGAAGAACAAGGACGGCGCGGACGTGGTCCGCGGCGGCTGCGGCACCAAGCTGGCCAACATCGGCGCCCTGACCATCACCCCGGACGGCAAGATTTCCTCCGAGCTCTACAGCTGGAGCGCTTCCGTGGCCGCGCCGAAGCTCCTCGGCCTGATCAACGCCGGCAGCGAAGCGGTCACCGCCGCCTCCGCCGTGCTGAACGAGAAGCTGAAGGAAGTCGTCGCGAAGACCTCCGTCGACCTCTATATCAACGATCCCGTCGCCAGGACGGACGAGGGCAAGCCCGTCCGTATCATCCGCCGGGCTGAAACCAACCTGGGCGACCTGTGCGCCGACGCCTACCGCGACCAGGGCGGCAACACCGATATCGCCTTCGTCAACGGCGGCGGCATCCGCGTACAGCTGAACGCCGGCGACCTGACCCTGAACGACATCCTGACCGTGCATCCCTTCGGCAACAGCCTGACCGTTATCGAAGTCACCGGCCAGCAGGTGCTGGACGCCCTCGAGTGGTCCGTGCATTCCCTGCCGGGCGAGTTCGGCGGCTTCGACCAGGTCTCCGGTATCACCTTCGAGTATGACGCCACCATCGAGTCCCCGGTCATCCAGGACGAGAGCAAGATGTTCGCCGGCATCGATGACACCAAGGAGCGCCGCGTCCGCAACGTCCTGGTGGGCGGCGAACCCATCGATCCCGCGAAGACCTACACCCTGGCCTCCCACGACTACCAGCTGCTGAACAAGGGTGACGGCTACACCATGTTCGAAGGCTGCAACGTGCTCCAGGAATCCGTGAAGCTGGACAACCAGGTCCTGATCGACTACATCACCCAGACCCTGGGCGGCGTGGTCAGCGACGGTTATGACCAGCCCTACGGACAGGGCCGTATCGTCTCCGTCGGCGCGGAGCAGTAATCCCTTTCAACCCAACAGCTGCCGGGCCCCGGGCCCGGCAGCTTTCTTTATGCGTGCCTGCGCCGGGCGGTCTTGCTTTTTCCCGGTACCTGCTATAGAATATGCCTGTTATCCGGTATCATTCCACTATTCCCGAAGGAGGCCTCCCCATGGAACAGACCTACGTCTTCATGACCGACAGCGACAGCGACCTGCCCTTTCACCTGAAACAGCAGTATGATATCCCCGTCGTCTACATGCCCTACGCGCTGGACGGCAAGGAGTATTTCGACGATCTCGGCCAGATGCTGGATCACAAGAGCTATTTCGACATGATGCGCAACGGCGCGGCTCCCGTCACCTCCGCGCTGAACGAAGCCTCCTATATGGATTATTTCGAGCCCGTCCTGAAGGAAGGAAAGGACCTGCTCTTCGTCGCCTTCTCCAGCAAGCTCAGCTGCACCCTGCAGGCGGTCTACAGTGCCCGCGAAAAGCTCCTGGAGCAGTATCCGGAGCGGAAGTTCGTCGTCGTGGACACGCTGCGGATCTCCGGCCCCATGGCCCTGCTGGTCCTGAAGGCCCATGAGATGTACCGCGCCGGCAAGTCCATCGAAGAAGTCGCGGAGTGGCTTGAGAACAACAAGCTCCGCGCCCAGGCCTACTTCATCGTGGACGACCTGAAATACCTCAAGCGCGGCGGGCGGATCTCCGCCACGGCCGCCACCGTCGGCACCATGCTGGACCTCAAGCCCATTATCTCCGAAGCGGCGGACGGCACCCTGAACGCCAACGACAAGATCCGCGGCCGGAAAAAAGCCCTGGCCTTCATCGTGGACAAGATGCTGGAGGCCGCTCCCGATCCGGAGGAGAGCCCCATCATCGTCCTGAACGCCGACAGCCCGGACGATGCCCAGCGCGCCAAGACCCTGGTGGAACAGAAGCTTCCCGGCGCAAACGTACTGATCGAGAACGTCGGCCCGGTGATCGGCGCCCACGCGGGTCCCGGCACCATCGCCCTCTGCTTCATCGGCACGAAGGTCCAGGGATAACGAAAGCATTTCAAAGGGCGGAGCTGAAAAGCTCCGCCCTTTTTCATACCTTTTTTACTGAAGGAATCCGTTAATGATCTGTTCCTCCGCCTCGGCCTCGGTCAGGCCCAGGGTCATCAGCTTGATCAGCTGTTCCCCTGCGATCTTGCCGATGGCCGCCTCGTGCACCAACGCCGCGTCCACGTCGTTGGCCTCCAGGGCGGGCACCGCGAGGATCCGCCCCTCGTCCATGATGATGGAATCGCATTCCGTGTGGCCGTGGCAGGCGGCGTTCCCGACGATCTTCGCGTCAAACTTCTGGAAGGACCGGTCCCGCGCCACGGAACGGGAGACCACGTCCGCGCTGGCGTCCTGCCCGTTCAGGTTCACCACATAGGTGCTGATCGCCCGCTGGTCCCCGTGGGTCATCAGGCGTTCCCGGACCACCAGCTTCGCGCCGGCGGCAA
>ONXY01000438.1 GCA_900321945.1 uncultured Eubacteriales bacterium
CCGGGTTCTCCAGGGCCCGCTTCATCTCCGCGAGGTTGTCGATCTTCACATCGATCAGCTCGCCCAGCTCGACGCCGTACTCCAGCGCGGAGCCGGGATTGTCCGAATGAACGTGCACCTGGGCGCCGGAAAGATCCCCCGTCACCTGGACGCAGTCCCCGATCCGGTTCAGCCGCCTGCGGAAGGAATCCAGATCGTGCTCGTCGCAGTCCTCCCGGAAGTTTTTGATCCCGAACTGGACGCAGTAGGTATAGGTCAGATCCCGGGTGAGATCGTGCCACTCGTCCTCAAGGACCTCTTCGCTCTCGTCCGGGCCGGCTTCGGTCAGGCTGACGTCTTCCCCGCGGAGAACCGCCGCGTATCCCTGATAAATCAGCATCAGGCCGCGGCCGCCGGAGTCGACCACGCCGGCCTGCTTCAGCGCGGGAAGCATATCCGGCGTTCTTTTCAGAATCGCCTCGCCGCTTTTCAGAATGACGGAGATCAGGGCGTCGTAATCGTCCGGATCCTTTTTCGCCTGCTTCAGGGCGTCCTCCGCGACCACCCGGGCCACGGTCAGGATCGTTCCTTCCTTCGGCTTCATAACGGCCTTGTAGGCCACCTCGGCGCCCTTGCCGAGGGCTTCCGCGAACTGCAGGGGCGTGATTTTCTCCACGCCCTTCAGCGCTTTGGAGAAGCCGCGGAGCAGCTGGCTCGTAATGACGCCGCTGTTGCCTCTGGCGCCCTTCAGCGCGCCCTTGGACAGGGCGGCCGCCGCCTCGTCCGCGCGGAGAAATTCCTTGCTGTTGATCTCGCGGATGGCGCTCTGCATTGTCAGGGACATGTTCGTTCCCGTGTCCCCGTCGGGAACCGGGAAAACGTTCAGGGCGTCCACAGCCTCACGGTTCTTTTCCAGAAGCGCGGCGCCGGCCATGGCCATGTCGCGCAGGAGCAGGCCGTCAATTGTCTTGAACTGTATCAAAGGATTTCCCTCCGTCTGTCATAGTGAAAACGCCGCGCCGCGGCGGAGCGCAGTCAGATGCGGATCCCCTCCACGGAGATGGCGACCTTCCGGACCTTCACGCCGGCCATAGCCTCGAGCTTGTACCGCACGGTGTCCACGATGGTCTTGCATACCTCGGCGATGGAGATGCCGTATTCCACGATGATGAACAGATCGACGTCCAGCATGTCCCCGACGTTCCGGATCTGAACGCCCTTGGACAGATTCTCCCTGCCCAGCCACTCGACGATGCCGTCGGTCGCGCGCTTGCCGCACATGGCGACGATGCCGTAGCATTCCAGCGCGGCGTACCCGACCACCTTCATCAGAACGTCCTCGGTGATGAAGATCGTTCCTTCTTCATTCCTGATCTTGCATTCCATTCACTGTTCCTCCCGTTCCCGTCCGGCGGTACGCCGGGCTGTTCCCAAAGGACAGAAAAATTATACAGGATAATCCGTTTTTTATCAAGCGTTTTCCAAAACCCCCTTGACAAAAGCCCGAAATAAAATATAATTTCCTCATTGTGATGAAGGGGAGAAGGCCCGTCCGTTCCTCGCAGAGAGATCCCGGCCGGTGTAAGGGATCAGGAAAGACGGGAGATATACACCCCGGAGCTTCCGCGCCGAAACGCCGTCCCCCGCGGCGGCCGCAGTAGGCCCGGACCGGTCCGCCGGTTACAGCGCCCGATGAGAACCGGCGTTTTCCGTGACGGCCGCCGGTTGAATGGAAGTGGTACCGCGGTCCTCCCCGCCTTCCGGCGGGAGAGGATCTTTTTTATGTCAAAGGAGGTTGATTGGGATGGAACTGAAGTCCCTGCAGTACGCAAGCAGATTCGATCATGTGTCCGGAAGCGCGATCCGTGAGATCTTCAAGGTGATCGCCCAGCCCGGCATGATTTCCTTCGCCGGGGGGAATCCCTCCCTGGCCGCGCTGCCGGACGCCGTGGTGGCGGATCTGGCGCGGGACGTGCTGACGGAAAACGGCAAGGCGATCCTGCAGTACGGCGCGACGGAAGGATATCCCGCCCTGCGGGAAAGCCTCGCGGAATGGATCCCGGAGCATTTCGGGTTCACGGCCCCGGCCGTTCTGCCGGTCACGGGCTCGACCCAGGCCATGGATCTGCTCTGCAAGGCCCTGATCAACCCCGGCGACCGGGTGATCGTCGAGAACCCCTCCTTCCTGGGCAATCTGCAGTGCCTGAAGCTGTACGAGGCGGAGCTGGTGCCGGTGGAGAGCGAGGACGACGGCATGGACGTCGGCCATCTGGAGCGGCTGATCGTCGAAAAGCGGCCGAAGATGATCTATACGATCCCGACCTTCCAGAATCCGACCGGGCGCACCCTGTCGCTGGAGAAGAGAAAGCGGATCGCGGAACTCGCGAATCAGTACGGCGTCGTCGTCGCGGAGGACGATCCCTACCGGGATCTCCGCTACCGGGGCGAGGCGCTTCCCCCGATCAAAACCTTCGACGAGGGCGGCTGGGTCGTCTTCTTCGGCAGTTTCAGCAAGGTGATCTCCCCCGGTCTGCGGGTCGGCTTCATGGCGGGCGATGCCGGCATCGTGCGGAAATGCACGATCGGCAAGCAGTCCTCGGACGTCCATACCGCGAATCTGACTCAGGCCGTCGTGGATCAGTATCTGCGCCGGAACCTGCTTCCGGAGCACATCCGGCGGATCAGCGCCGATTACGCGGAGCAGTGCGCGGCCATGCTGAGCTGCCTGGAAGGCTTCCCGGAGGGCGTGAAGTTCACCCGGCCGGAAGGCGGGCTGTTCATCTGGGTGGAGCTGCCGGAGGGCCTGAACGCGAAGAAGCTTCTGGATCAGGCCATTGAACGGAAGGTCGCTTTCGTGCCCGGCACCCACTTCTACGCGGACGGCGGGCATGAGAACACGCTGCGCCTGAACTTCTCCGCGAGCACCCTCGCGCAGATCCGGACCGGCATGGACGTGATCAGAGACCTGGTGGAAAAGGAAATGAAAGCATAAAAGAGAGGAGAATTCTCCATGGAACATATTCTGGATATTCTGAAGGACCGGGGCTTTATCGCCCAGACGACATTCGAGGACGAGCTGTACGAGCAGCTGAAATCCCCGACCGTTTTCTATGTCGGCTTCGATCCCACCGCGGACAGCCTTCACATCGGGCATTACATCCCGATCATGGCCATGGCCCATATGCAGAAGGCCGGCCATAAGCCGATCGCGCTGATGGGCGGAGGGACCGCCATGATCGGAGACCCCTCCGGCAAGACGGACATGCGGAAGATGATGACCGTGGAAACCATCGACCGGAACGTGGAATGCATCAAAAAGCAGATGTCCCGGTTCCTGGATTTCAGCGACGGCAGCGCCATCATCGTGAACAACGGGGACTGGCTGCGCCACCTGAATTTTATCGAGTTCATGCGGGACATCGGCTCCATGTTCAACGTCAACCGCATGTTGACCGCGGACTGCTACAAGGCGAGGATGGCCACGGAAAACGGCCTGTCCTTCCTGGAGTTCACCTACATGCTGATGCAGAGCTACGACTTCCTGGAGCTCTTCAAGCGCTACGGATGCCGGCTGGAGATGGGCGGAAACGACCAGTGGAGCAACATGCTGGGCGGAGCCGATCTGATCCGGCGCAAGCTGGAGGAGAAAGCTTACGCCTGCACGTTCCAGCTGCTGCTGACCCATGACGGCCGGAAGATGGGCAAGACCGAGGCCGGCGCGCTGTGGCTTGATCCGGAGAGGACGAAGCCCTACGATTTCTACCAGTACTGGCGGAACGTGGACGATCAGGACGTGCAGAAGTGCCTCGCCCTGCTGACCTTCCTGCCCATGGACGAGGTGCGCCGGCTCGGCGCGCTTCAGGGCGCCGAAATCAACGAGGCGAAGAAGGTCCTGGCCTATGAGGTCACGAAGCTGGTTCACGGCGAGGAAGAAGCGAAGAAGGCCGCCGAAGGCGCCGTCGCGCTTTTCGGCGGCGGCGCGGACTCCGCGAACGTCCCCACTCTGGAGGTTACCGCGGAGGAAATCGCCGCGGACGCCCGCGTCACCACGCTGCTGGTCCGTTCCGGCCTCTGTAAGAGCCAGTCCGACGCCCGGACACAGATCGGACAGAACGCGGTCTCTCTGGACGGCGAGAAGGTCTCCGATCCGGCGGCCGCGGTCACGGCGGATCAGCTGGCGGGCGGCCTGCTTCTGAAGAAGGGCAAGAAGGGCTTCTGCCGGATTCTGCTGAAATGACGGACGAATCATACCGCACGCTGGCCGGCCCCGGCCGGGACGAGGTCGTGATCCAGAAAAGCCGGTTCATCGGCCAGGCCTGGCCCTGCGTCTCGGAAGAGGAGGCGCTGGAGCGCCTGCGGGAGGTCAGGGAGCGGACCCGGGACGCCCGGCACCACTGCTACGCCTATATCATCGGCCGGAACGAGGGCATCATCCGCTACAGCGACGACGGGGAACCCGGCGGCACCGCCGGCATGCCGATCCTGAGCCTCATGCGCAGCGAGCGGCTGGTCGACTGCTGCGTCGTCGTGACCCGGTATTTCGGCGGAATCCTGCTGGGCACCGGTGGCCTGGTCCGCGCCTATACCCAGGGATGCCGCGCCGCGCTGGACGCCGCCGGAATCGTCCGCATGGAAAGGACGGCGCGGGACTTCTGCGAGGTTCCCTACTCCTGCTGGGATTCCGTGCAGTACGCGCTGGCCCGGCTGCCCGCGAAAATCCTGGATCAGGAGTTCGGGGCGGCGGTGTCCTTCACGCTGCTGACCCGGACCGGGGACCGGGAGGCGGTGCTCCTGGAGCTTTCCCGGGTCACCGGCAGACAGATCGAAGTCCTGGAGGACGGCGAAAAATACGCCGCCTGGGAGGAATAACCTCCCGGGCGGCTTCTTTTTATCCGGCTTTCGGGAAACTCTTACGCGATTTCCAGCGCGATCTTCATCATGTCCGTGAATCCGATCTGCCGCTTTTCCGCGGGCAGACTCTCCCCTGTCACGAGGCTGTCGGAGATCGTGCAGAGGCACAGCGCGTTTTTGCCCGCGCGCGCGGCCTGCAGGTACAGCGCCGCGGATTCCATTTCCACGGCCAGCACGCCGAGCTTCATCAGCGCGGCGGAGTTCTTTCCCTCGTCGTAGAAGACGTCGCTGGAGTAAATGGGTCCGCAGACCACGTTCTTCCCGATCTTCTTTCCCGCCTCCACCGCCTTGCTCAGCAGCTCGTAGCTGCAGCAGGGGGCCAGATTTCCCCGGACGCCGAACTGGGCGCCGAAATTGGAGTCGGTGTACGCGCTCATGCCGGCCACGACGTCCATGAGCTGCAGCTTCGCGTTCATGGCGCCGGCGGAGCCGATCCGGATGATGTTCTTCACGTCGTAGAAGTTGAACAGCTCGTAGCTGTAAATGCCGATGGAGGGCATGCCCATGCCGCTGGCCATGACGGAAACCCGTTTACCCTGCCAGGTTCCGGTGTATCCCTGCACGCCGCGGACGTTGTTGACCAGCTCGGCGTTCTCCAGGAAGTTCTCCGCGATGAAGCGGGAGCGCAGCGGGTCGCCGGGCATCAGCACGGTGTCGGCGAACGCGCCTTCCGGGGCGTTGATGTGGGGGGTCGGGATGTTTGGATTCATGACGTTTCTCCTTTCGTTCATTCGTTTCCGGTCAGTTCACGGACGATTTCGTCCAGCGCTTCCAGATTCAGCAGCGGGATGGAACCGTACGGGGCGGACAGCAGGTTTTCCGCCGCGGCCCGGTAGGGCTCCAGCCAGATCAGCAGCCCGGCGGGGGACGGTTTCTCCCCGTCTCCGGAAATCCCCCGCAGGATTTCCCGGCTCAGACAGCTCCACAGATCGTTCACAAGATCCAGCAGGATGGAGGCCGTAACCTCCGGATAGGGCGTGTAGGCCGTGCCCTGCCCGATCATCCTGGCCAGCGCGTCCTCGGTCATCGGGAGCCAGGCTTTCTTCAGC